>JBGVSY010000059.1:0-6305 GCA_041862235.1 Nitrososphaeria archaeon
GTAGTTTGGAGCTTTGTCGGGGCCTTCTTGCGAGCGTGGGGGGTGGAGAGAGGTTGGTGAGAAGGGTTTGCGCTGTCCTCGGATTGCCTGCTGGGGACGCCTGCGGGGGTGTTTGAGTATTTAAGCACCCACAAGATCGCGGTGCGGCTGGCTTTGGGGTAGGTGTCGGTTCTGCCGAGAGTAGCTGTGGTGAAGGGAAGCAGAGGACATGATCCCGTGTTCAGGGCCTTGGACCTCATCGATTACAGGGCTGCGTTGGCGGGCTGGGAGAGGGTACTGGTCAAGGTCAACTTCATCACCACGAAGGCCTGGGACACAGGGGCGACTACGGACCCCGTTGTCGTCGAGGCCATTATTCAGAGGCTCAAGGAACTGCCTGTTGAGGTACTGGTGGTTGAGTCGGATGCGACGATGACGAACGCCACCAAGGCCTTCCAGGTGACCGGCATGGCGGAGATGTGCGGGAGGAATGAAGTGGAGTGGGTGAACTTGAGGCATGTTGCGGATATGGTAGAGATCCCTGTGCCGGGGGGCGAGGTCTTGAAGAAGGTCAACGTTCCGCGCATGGTTAGAGATTCAGCGATTATCAGCGCCGCCAAGCTGAAGACCCACGGCGAGACCCAGGTCACCTTGGGGATGAAGAACATGTTCGGTCTCCTTCCGGACAAGCTGAAGTTCAAGTACCACGCGTTGGGCATCAGCAGGGTCGTCGTGGACATCAACTCCGCGCTAAGGCCGGCGTTGACTGTGGTGGATGGGTTCACGGCCATGGAGGGGCTCGGCCCAACTAGTGGCAGCGCTGTGAAGATGGACACGATCATCGCCGGGGCGGATCCGGTTGCCACGGACGCCACGGCGGCCAGGGTGATGGGCTTCGATCCCCACGGCATCAGTCACATCAAGCGGGCCTTTGAGAGGGGTTTGGGGGAGATAGACCGGGTAGAGGTGGTGGGTGATGGGGTCGAGGCTGTTAGGCGGGTTTTCGAGAGGCCTTAGCGTTCGCGGAGTCCTCTGTCTAGAGTTGTGACCTTTCCGATCGAAAACGATGAGCCTCTTCGAAGATCGACGATCGATGCACGGCATACAATGTATAGAAGAAATCGTGGATAACGTATGGAAAAAACGTGATTCTCCTACCTCAGCATTATATACATTACAGCCGCAGCCGACCCATCAAAAGTTGATCTGGAGAATCGTCGGCTTCGGGCTGGTTGGACTCGCCGTTTATCTTTGGTTTCTGCGGCGAGAGAGAGCGTACGAAGCGTGAGCAAAGACAAGAGCCTCGATGTCGCTCGAAAATCAACTAGGCAACGTCAAGATATCAGAATGGGTGTCGCCAGCGGAGTTGTCAATCGATCGACTCGATCGATTCTGCGCCTCAGTCTACTTTGCCTCGCTCCATAGTGCCAGGGCTATTGAGCATGTTGCTACTACGGCGAGTTGCAGCGAGGCTGGGAGGAAGTCCCCTAAGATGAGGCCCAATGTTCCTCCGAGCAAAAGTAGCACGAGAGACAGGAGGTAGTTGGCAACCAGTAGGCCAGCAACCTTTGTGAGGCGATCGTTGAGGTGGATGTTGATGTGGTGGAGTGCCACCAAGCTGAGTTCCCCTTCTTTCCGGCTTAGGTTATCTAGGATTCTCGAGACGGGTGTCAGAAGGTTGAAAATTTGGAGGAGGAATATGGTGGAGATGAATCGCAGAAGAAGTATGCCAGGGTTCGTGGCGTCTGGCGAGGTGAAGGCCGTTTCGTGGAGAAGTTGAAGGATTAGGCCAACTACTGAGGCTATCGTGACGCGGCTGTTCTTGGTGAGCACCCCGTAGATGTAGCCGAAGGCAAGAGCTATGCTGACGGTTGCGCTGGCTTCTGAAGGAATAGGACTGCCTTCGGGAAAGCTGCCGACGAGGGACAGGGCTATCGCTATTGAAACGAGGGACGAAGCTATCAAGAGCACGTTCATCTTGGTTCTTGCGGCTTGATACGCCATCTCCTAGCCCCCTTCAGTGTCGCTGAGAGCGGGACAAGCGGATCCCAGTCCACGACTCTACTGATTCTGCTGAGTTCAAGTATGGCGTTCTCCCTTTCAATGGCCAGGATGCGGAGCGCCATCTCAGCCGCCTCGTCTCCATTACCAAGCGTATGCCCACCGCGGAGGAAAGGCGATATCACCAGCATCCTGTACCCCATCATTGCGAGGCTTTGAACAGTCATCTTGATCTCAGGGGTCGTCAACGGGGATATCACGATGACTTGTGACCTAGGTGCGAAGAGTATCGGAGCTAGCAGGTTCACCACATAGTCTACCGACAGGATGGTCCTGCCTGCCTTGACGCTGGTCAGGTGGTTCATAATTCTAAGGAGCTGTTTCTTTCCGAAGTCGAGAGGTACCCATGTCCTGGTTTTGCCATAGGCGATGAGGCCGACCCTGTTGCCCTGTCTAAGGAGGTGAGCGGCGAGGGAGGCAGCTGCCTTGACCTCGCTTTCCACAATAAGACGTCCAACTGGGTTATCCCCAAAGATCGTTCCCGCCTCAATGACCAAGGCGATGTCTGTGACCTTCTCGCTTTCGAACTCGTTTGCGACGAGCACGGAAAGCCTTGCCGAGGCTTTCCAATTGATTCTTCTAGGCTCGTCTCCCGGAAGGTAGTACCTCAGTCCATAGAACTCTATCCCCTCACCGCTTCGTCTCGAGGAGATCGTCCCAGGCCACACTCCCGTTCGTTTAGGCTTCAGCTCGGTCACCCCGATTCTTTCTACTTCAGGTAGAATGGAGAAGGCCGACACCTCCTTGGCAAGGGCTTCTTGCATGTGGAAACCCAAAGAGTCCCTCAGCCTCATCCGAGTCGGGCCGACGCGGTGGTGGCCTCTCTTGTCGCACTGGAGCGTATAGGTGAGCGTCTCCGTCTCTTCAGGGTTGAGACATAACAGGAAGTGGTTCAGGCCCTTCTCGATCCTCGCCTCTTCGGGGACCTCATCGTACACTTCCAGCCCCTCCACTCTTCTCCGACCCAGGTTCGTTACCTCCAGCTCAACCCGTATCTGTCCCTTCCCAACACTCATCCTAGGGCTGAGCTTCCTCCGAACCCTAACGCCCTCCATGGTGGCTGAGGGATAGAGGCTTGAGAGGAAGAAGAGGCTGAGGAGCGGGAGGATAAGAATCATCAGCAGCTGGCTCTGAAGTATCAACCCCATTGAAAGGATGAGGAACGACAAGACAAGCAGTAGGCTGAGCTGGGGGGAGCGCATGCGCTAGTCAACCTTCGGGACGGGTACCTCCTCAAGGATACCCCTCAACGTATCTTCGACTTTGACTCCCTTTACCCATGACTCTGCCTTCAGGATCAGGCGGTGTTCAAGCGCTGGCACCACGACGAGCTTCACATCGTCGGGTATGACGTAATCCCTTCCGCGAAGGCAAGCATGCGCTCTTGAGAGCTTCAGTAGGGCCAAAGAGCCTCTGGGGCTGGCACCGACATCGACAGTGGCTCGTCTTCTCGTGGCTTGAACTATTTCCGTTATGTAGCCGAGCACGTCATCGTCCACATGAACCTGCTCGACAGCTCTTTGCATCTCGGTGACGAGGGAAGGCCGTGCTATCTTTTCGAGCGTGAACTGATCGCTCATCCTTTCGATTCTCCTCCTCATTATGTCAGCCTCCTGCTCCTGGTTGGGGTACCCAACCCTCAGTCTCATCAGGAACCTATCCAACTGGGCCTCGGGAAGTGGATACACACCTTCAAATTCAATTGGGTTCTGAGTGGCGAACACGACAAAGGGTTCATCCAATTTGTGTGTCTTGCCATCTAAGGTAACCTGTCTTTCCTGCATCGCTTCGAGAAGCGCAGACTGCGTCTTGGGGCTGGCTCGATTGATCTCATCGGCCAAGAGTATGTGGGTGAAGATTGGCCCTCGTCTAAGGCTAAACCCCCCTGTTTTTTGATCATATATGTAGGTGCCGGTTATGTCCGCAGGCAGTAGGTCGGGGGTGAACTGTATCCTCTTGAACTTGCAACCCAGGGTGAGCGCGAAGCTCCTGGCTATCATAGTCTTGGCTAATCCGGGATAGTCTTCGATCAGGATGTGCCCTGAAGACAGAAGACCGAGCATAATCATTTCGAGAACGTTTTCTTTCCCAACTATTACCTTGCTGATTTCGGCGATTACACGTCTACAGTTGGAAGATACCTTCTCCAGCTTCATGTCGCCTCAGCCTCGATCTCTTCAATCGCTCTATCTATTGTCTCTAGACTTACGCCTTCAGAGTTCACGGGTGGATGGAGAAGTCTCAGCAAGTTCTCACCCTTCACGATTTGCGCCAGCCTTCTTCGGTTTTGGAACAGCTCGTTCGCTTCTTCGCTGGATAACCCGTGCCGTACCCTGATTCTCTCAAGGTACGCATTCCTAACCCGGTATACCACCTCCTCAGGTGCAGAGTCAGATGAGGCTTCTCTGCAGGCTCTGAACAATCGAACGAGGCGGTCGAACTCGCTTTCTTCCCGGATCACCTTACTCGTGCTGGACTTGGGCTGGGGCAGCCTTCCCAGGGCCTCCCAGAGAAGTAGAGCCAAATACACGGTTGATGAGATGATGAATGTGATCATCACGAGTGATCCTTCGATCGGAGCAGAGCTGGCGACAAGATTGAAGATGATGTATGCAGCGGTTATTCCACCGAGCTTCCAAGGTATCCTCTTCATCTAAGGTCCCCTGTTGAACAAGAGATGGTTCTCCAAGTCTTTCAGATGCTTTAAAGCCTCTTCCCTGTCTCTGATCGTCATCTCATGCAAGCTGTACCTCGCCTCTTCGAAAAGCTCAGTCAATCCTTCGAGGGGTTCCTCTGGTAGTCGGAGAATCCTCGCTGCGAGCTCCCTGAATTCTCGTGCGGTCTGATGGTCTGGTATCGACAGGCCCCTGCTCGTCAGCAGTTCACAGAAGCGTTTGTAACATCGGACAATCGCTTCCCTACAGCTGAGGCTCGACTCTAGCTCAAAAACGGATTCTCTTATTGCCTCGACTACCTCTTCACTCTTTTCCCTGTCTTTCTCAATGGACACGGCCTCCTCCCTAGCCCTGATCAGAGACTGCACAATGATCACGCCGGCCGCGAGAACCGTTGCAACCACGGACAGAACGATCGCGACAGTGTAGACCGTATCGGGATAGGGAATGAGTGAAGGGCTCGTTTTTCTAGCGGTCTCTGTTCCCCCGGAGGCAGTGGTTCGAGTCGTCAAGCCAGTATATGTAGCGACTCCCGTTGAAGTCGGCTCCTCAGACATCGGGCCGACCCGAAACAGGAAGAGCAAGGCCAACGCCGCGTAAATTGCCAGGAGAGTCAGAAGAGACAACTTCCATGAGCTCCATCTTCTTTTCCGCCTCTGCGCGAAATAGAGAAGCAGGTTCTTCAGCTCTTCGACGATGGTTTTCCTGTAGTACACCATAAAGAGAGTCAATCCAAGCGTCGCCGCCAAGATCATGTAGCGCAGCAATGTGAACAAGAAGACCAGTAGCTGAGGGCCTTCGAGAATCTGAGTAGGACGCCCCCTTTGGATATTCCCCATCAGGCTGCCTAGCGCGATCGCCGCCACCAGCATAACAACCAACAGGAGACGCCGCGAGGCTCCCATCGAGCTTCTACCCCACTGATTGCCTCAGACACATTTAGACCTTAGCTCGGTGACGACGATGCAAGTAGAAACCTTGAGTCCAATTCTCCATGCATCCATAGCCTTCGATCGATCGTTAGACTCATGTGAGAGGTTCCTACATTCTTTAATCTGTCCTTCTAGGCAAGCAAACCTTATTATCGCTACATCGAAAAGTGACATAGATCTAGGATTCCACATGTGTGTAGTTGGCATGAATGACGTTTTGTACGAGGAGTGGGTTCCAGCAGGCACGTTGATGAAGGTCCTGGCTGGATCTTTTTCTTTACTTATGTTATGCATACTATTCGTAACAATCACTGTTGGCGTGGTTATTGAGTACCCCTTTTTGCCCCTCGCTTTTGCCTGTTTTCTGGGATTTTTCTTGTTTGTGTTCTGGAATTATCGGGGGCTACGGATAAAGGTGAACGGCAAGAATCTTCTTGTTGACTACGGACTCTTCAATCGAAAACGTATTCCGATAGTAGACATAGTGTCTTGTGAACCAATCAAAGCCTCCTTTGGAAGATATGGCGGCGTCGGCGTTAGATACGGCACTGACCGATCTTGGGCCTACACAACGTCGCTTGGCGATGCGGTCAAAATAGTTCCATGGAAAGGAAGGCCGTTCGTCTTTTCTTCAAACGATCCCGAAAGAATCTGCAAC
>JBGVSY010000060.1:0-27479 GCA_041862235.1 Nitrososphaeria archaeon
TCTTGGCGATGGTCAGGACGTCGGCTTTCTGCTTTCCTCTTGGACAGATCGTCGCTTCTCCCAGTAGAGCTGCATAGGCTACGGAAAACGGCGTCTCTATCCCTGGGAGGTGAAAGGGCCTATAGAACGTGTGGTTGGGGCCGGGGCCTAGGCCAAGATACTCAAGTGAAGATCTAATCTCGCTGGATCCTGTGGAGGCGACCACGAACACTCCGGGGGCAACGCCCATGACGAAGTCAACCACTCCGGTCCTGTTTAGAATGCCTCCATCCTCCGAGAGTTTGAACACGTTTGCGAGCTGATCCACAGTCGCCTGAGGTCCGTGCATGCCACGGATGTCTGGGAGAAGGCCCGTGGCGTTTGCTAACTGCGTCATCTCCATCATAGTCTTCGTTCCATCCAAGAACGAGCAGAACACCCTTGGACTGAGGCCCTTTCGCCTGGCCTCTGAGGCACAGCTGGAAGGTGTGGCATCTCTTCTGAGCGGGTTGTTTTTTCCCTTGCCAGCGACAACAAGATTCATTCCGAGTGCCTCTGCAAAAGCGTAGAGCTCCATGATCGCTCCGGGCTCGTCACCCGCAGTCCCTGTGTAGACCACTCCCCTTTCGTCAGCCATCTTCTTCAGAATAGGTCCAATCGTCGCGTCGGCCTCGGCGTTGACCATAACCACGTGTTTCTTGTTCTCTATCGCGGAGGATGATACTTCCGCTCCAACGTTGGGAACCCCAGTTGCCTCTATCACGACCTGAACCGAGGGCACAGTGGTCACCACCGCTGCATCGCGGGTCACCACGAACATTCCGTCTGAGATTGCAGCGTCCGCCGCTTCAGCCTCACTCACTACGGCTGTCTTATCTTCCGGGACTCCGGCTGTTCTGTGGGCCTGCACCGCTCTCTCCAAGACGGTGTCAGCGATCAGAGCAGTTCTAATACCCTTCATGAGGGCCGTCTGGCTCGCTATCAGCGTGCCCATCTTGCCCGCGCCGACGAGTCCTACCACTATTTCTCCTCCCTCTTCCTGAAGTTGGCGTAGCCTTCGAGCAACCTCCAGCATTGTATTTCCCCGCGATGAAATTCTGACTCTGCTATATCTTGTTTCGAGTAGACGCTCGGACTTCGCTGGTGGCACAGCCTTCTAGCTAAGGATGTACAGCCACCTTAAGCCCTGCCATTGATGAGGCAACCTCGAAAACTTCAGGGGCCTTCTCGAGAGGAAAGCGATGCGTCACCAATCTGTTCAACTGCATCGAATGAGTCTGAATCAACCCAAGAGCTCTACGCATCTCTTCCGGCGTCGTGGAATATGAACCGAGCACGGACAGCTCCCGATAGTGGATGAGATTGGTGTCGAGAGCGACCTCATGCTGACCCGAGGGCAACCCTGCGAACAAAACAATTCTTCCTCCTTTCCTGGCTGAAAGGATCGCCTCTCGCTGGGCTGCGGCTGATCCCGTAGCCACTATCACAAGGTCTGCTCCTTCTCCGCCAGTCGCCTCGGCCAGCCCAGCTCGAAAGTTGGGGTCTGACGGATTCAGCAACAGGTCGCAGGCGAACTCTGCTGCCTGCCTGAGTCGATGAGGATCAGTTTCTGCTGCTATGACTCTGCGTGAACCCATGTGCTTCGCGAGCATCGCGTGCATCAAACCAATTGGCCCTGCCCCAAAGACCAGAACGGTCTCGCCTGCCGTGATTCTTGCCATGATCTGCCCGTGAATACAACAGGAAAGGGGCTCCGTCAGCGCGGCCTCATCGTACGTGATGTCGTCCGGAATAGCGTACAATCCTTGCTGCCTGACGACGACACCGGGGATCTTCACGCGTTGGGCCAGACCGCCGTCGAGATCAATGCCTATTGTTAAAATCTCCCCGCAGAGCTCCTGCCGTCCATCAGAACAGAATTTGCACCGGCCGCAGGATATCGTAGGGTTCACTGTCACCCTTGTCCCCTTCTCAAACAAGCCACGCAACTCTGAACCCACCGCCTCCACATCCCCTGCGATCTCATGCCCCAAGATTCTGGGATACTGAACCCGTCTGTCGCCGAAAGTGAATATCCTAACGTCCGTGGCACAAATCGTCACAGACCTCACACGCAGGAGAATCTCGTCAGGCGATATCTCAGGCTCTTCGATCTCTTCCACGCGGAGATCCTTTGGCTGGTAGAGCCTAGCAGCCTTCACGGCGTGCAGCCCATCCACATACCGGAGTTAAGCGTTTCCACGGAACAGAGACATTCGGTCTTCGAGGCTTTTTCATCGATCGAGGCAGGGTTCTCAGTCCTTACCATCGGAAACTTATAGAGTAGGCCGCGCCGATTGTGCCAGAGATGACCGAGCACGTCGTCTTTCGCCGGAGCCCAGAGTTGCGACGCCCCTACCTATTGATAGGGCTCGGGGGATGGCCAGACGCAGGGAACGTCTCTACCTACAGCGTGAGCTACCTCAAGGACAAACTGGAATGCAGCAAGTTCGGGGAGATTGAACCAAGCGGATTCTACTATTACGCGTTCCGCCGCCCAGCCGTGAAAATCAAGGCAGGCGTCACGAGAGGCTATCGGTTGCCGAGAAATGAGCTCTTTTACTGGAAGAACAAGGAGGGCGCTCACGACCTTGTAGTTCTCCTAGGCGTGGAACCGGACCTCAACTGGCCCACGTACGTGGAGTCGATCCTGAGGATTTCGAAGGATCTGAACGTCCAAAGAATCTACGCCATAGGGGGCGTCGCCGATAGAGTGCCGCACACAGTTGAGACTCCTGTCACCGCCTCAGTCAGCAACCAGAATCTAGCAGACGAGGTCACTCGACAGGGCATGGACCTAACGGAGTATGCTGGACCAAGCAGCGTCCACAGCCTAATTGTTCACGAATGCTCGAAGGCAGGAATCGAGGTCATAAGCATATGGGGCCACACACCACTATACGTGAGGAAGAAAAACTCCAAGGCAGCCTACCACGTTCTTCGCAAGGTCACAAAGATGATGGAAATGACAGTCGACCTCGACGATCTGATAAGGGAGGGAGAAAGGCTAAACAGACGGTTGGATAGGGAAGCGGAGAGAAATCCTCAGCTACGAGGTTTGGTGGAGAGCTTGGATGCCGAGTATCGTCTCTCCAGACGCAGGCCCACCTACATAACGTAACCTCAGCCCACAGCAGGAAGCCCGTGACGCGCATGGACGACAAAAACTTCAGGGAGAGAGTGAGCATCTACATCAGCTACCTACTGAGACACAATCCGCAGGGTTTGGGGATGGATGAGAAAGGATTCGTCAAAATGAGCCGTCTGGTCGAGAAGACCTCGGAGAGGTTTCCAGTCGACGAGTCCCTCATCAGAGAACTAGTCGAAGACTCTGACAAAAAGAGGTTTGAGATCATCGATGACAAAATTCGGGCGCTCTACGGACACTCCTTCAAGGTCAGGTCAAACCCCCCAGAGGACAAGACGATCTCAGTCCTGTACCACGGAACAACCCACCACTCGCTCCCAAGTATCCTCAGACAGGGGCTGAAAGCCATGGGACGTCAATGGGTGCATCTATCCCCGACAAGAGAGATTGCTGAGGACGTGGGAAGGAGGAGAACCCCTCAACCCGCTATTCTGTCGATCGACGCAGCCAACGCAAGAAGAGCGGGCGTAAAGTTCTATAGGGCGACCGAGAAAGTCTACTTGTGCAGGAAGGTCCCTTTGGCTTACCTGAAGGTCACAGACTAGATGCTTTGAATTCTGACTTGTAGCAAGCAAGATCGATCGATAATGATATTACGCGGAGCCTGCGCCGGTCTTCGAGTGCAGAGCGCCGTTGCTGAAAGCCGTGATATTCGACCTCGACGGAACACTGTACAAGTCTCCGCAATATGTTGAGGCCTTCTACGATTCGCTTCTCGAGCTTATGGGCGAGAAGCTCGGGATCGACAGGAAGAGGGCTTTCGAGGTCTTCGGAGAGATCCGGAGACCGAACATATCGACAGCCTCGGCTGCCGAGAGGCTTGGCGAAGAAGCATCAACCCTCTACGAGGAGTTGGCTCAAAGGCTGCACCCTGAGAAATACATAGCAAGAGATCCAGCGCTCAAAGAGACACTGTCGAAACTGCGGTCCTGTGGATTAAGGCTTGCTGTTCTCACAAACGCCGGTCGTTCCCTGGCTTTCAATGTGCTCAAGGCTTTGGGCTTGTCCTCGATGGAGTTTGATGTCATTCTTACCCGCGACGAGGTGACTCCAAAGCCCTCCCAACAGGCTTTTCGGGCCGTCCTGGAGAGGCTTCGGATCCAGCCTACGGAAGCAGTGTACGTCGACGACCTCCGGCAAATGGTTAGGCAAGCGAAGCAGTTGGGGATGAGAACGATCTTGATATCGGAGGCCGAAGCAGAACATGGCTACGTCGACGCCGTCGCCAGATCTCCTCAACAAGTGTCGAAGCTCCTGGAGAAGGGCCTGGATTCACGGAGGGAATGAGGCGGCGTGGGCGCTTCGATCTGTCGGTTGATCGATCATCCACTTGGACAATCGATTTGGAGAGATATCCGTCCGTAGGGGTCTCGTAAGCTGTATGTGAAACGCTATCGGTTGGTGCTTGAGATGTCCGATCCTGACGACGTAGTGCGCGTGGTGGAACGTTTCCTCAGGGAGAATGGAGTAGACTTCGAGATATTTTGGCACAGGGAGTGTGACGGAAGGACATCAAGTGAAGCGGCCAGGGCTTGGGGAACCACCGTTGACAAGGTCATCAAGTCCCTGATCCTCCTCGACAGACGTGGAGAAGCTCTGATGGTTCTGGTGCAGGGAGACAGACGACTAGACCTAAAGCGGACGGAGCTGCTCACAAACCGGTCGGGGCTCAGACTAGCTCGCCCGGACGAGGTTTTTCAGCTCACAGGCTTCAAAGTTGGAGGGATTCCTCCCATCGACCTCGCAAGTAAGATGCAGGTTGTAGTCGACGAAGGTTTGACGGAGCTCGACTGGGTTTTCGGAAGCGCCGGGTCACCCTACGCTGGCTTGAAGATCAGCCCCATGGATCTAGTGCGGTTGAACAACGCAGTAGTCGGACAAGTCGTGGAGAAGTAGACCAATTTGGCTGATCGCCTAACAGGGAGGACAGCTTGTAAACCTTTCAATCGAAGGTAGATATTCAAGTTAAGACTATTGACAAAGACCTTTTTGTGGCATATTTCCAAACAAATCGTGGCATTGGATCGAACGAACCTAATCGTCAGATACTGGCTCCACTCGCACCAGTCCCACTCTGAGCTCCTCTCCCGCAAGCTCGAACTCACCTAGATGAGATCGTTGCGGAGGGACCTCCCTCTTGAGAGCCGTGGACAGAGTTTCGGCCGCTATGTAGTTTCCGTGGACTCCGAAAACCTCAGCGAGCTTGAGGCCCGCCTGATAGTAGAGGGTGATTCTGTCGGCTATGTTGAAGCCGGCTTGCTTCCGCAGGTTCTGTATGCGGCGTACAATGTCTCTTGCAAGACCCTCTCTCTCCAGGGCCGCGTCGATCCTCGTTTCGACACCAACGATTATTCCTTGCTCTTCGACCACTGAGTATCCATCCTTGGGGTGGACCCGCACCTCCGTTTCTTCAGGAAGCAGCACAACGGTATCTCCGTCCACGCTGACAGATACTGGCTCCCCCTTGCGGATCGCCGTCAACAGTTCCTTTCTGTCCAAGGCTTCCACCGCGGACCGCAGCTTCGGGAACAGGGCTCCGTGTTTCTTACCCAGAATCTGCGGCAGCAGAACGACCTCATGTTGCACCAAGTCTTCCTCTCTCTCAGTCAGGAGAAGTTCCTTCACATTGAGCTCTTCCTCGACAAGGTAGGCTAGGTCTTGGACGTTCTCAAGGTCTGACTTGTCGGCGACGAACACGGCTCTGGCGAGCGGTTGCCGAAGCTTAATGCCCGACTTGTTTCGGGCTGAACGACCCATGCCGCTTATCCTCATGGCCAGATCCATCTGAGACATGAGCTGTTCATCGATGAGGCGATGATCATGTTCCGGCCAGTCTGTGAGGTGCACACTCTCACGGGCATCTGGGTCTACGGATCGCACCACGTTCTGATATATCTCCTCAGACAAGAAAGGAATGAACGGTGCCAACAGCCTTGCCAGCGTCGTCAAGCACCTGTGGAGAGTTGTGTACCCAGCTCTCTTATCCGCGTCCGCCTCGCTCTTCCAGAACCTACGCCTGGAACGGCGCACATACCATGTCGAGAGATCTTCGACGAATTTCTGGAGAAGCTCTGTGGCTCCTCGCGGGTCGTAGTCATCCAGCCGTGCTGTGACTTCTCGGATTAGCACCTGCAGCTTGGACAGTATCCAGCGGTCGAGGGGTGAAAGCTCCGTGGTGGCGGCTTCGGGGCTCCACTTGTCGAGGTTGGCGTACGTGGCGAAGAAGCCGTAGACGTTCCAGAGGGGAATGAGGAACTGCCGTCGGGTCATCGCTCCACGAGTGTATCCGAAGAGCATGTTGTCGTCGAGTCTGTGGGAGCAGAACATCCACCGCATCACGTCGGCGCCCATGTTCTCCGCGGCCTCGTCGAACCAGATAGCGTTCCCCCAAGACTTGTGCATCTCCCTTCCGTCCTCGCCCAGGAGGCTGGCGTAGGTGAAACATGTGAGGAACGAGGGTTGACGTTCCATGATCGTGCTCATCGCCAGCATCGAGTAGAACCAGTTCCGGAACTGACCGGGGAAGCTCTCCGTAATCAGATCAGCGGGAAACCACTTACGCCAGTATTCTCGATCGTGACGGTAGTTCAACGTCGAATAGGCGACGATACCCGCGTCTAGCCACGGATTTCCCACGTCGGGGATCCGAGAGATCTTGGCCCCGCATCTCGGGCACTTGATCTTGACGCCGTCTATCCAGGGTTTGTGAGGCGAGTGACCCTCGAAGTCCTCCAATCCTTCCACAGCCAGAGTTTTGAGCTCCTCCTCGCTCCCTATCACTTCGAAGACGCCGCATTTCTTACACTCCCAGATCGGTAGTGCGAGACCCCAGTACCTCTTCTTGGATATCATCCAGTCTTCCATGTTTCGCAGCCAGTCCAGCTCTTGCTGTAGGCCGAAACCAGGGATCCACCGGATCTGCCTAGTCACATCCATTATCTGGTACCGGAGATTCTTCTCCATCTCCTCCGGCGTCAGTTCTTCCAGGGCCTTGTCTAGCTTTTCGCCCATGGAGATGAACCATTCGTCAACTAGGCGGAACACCAGTTCGCTTTGGCATCGCCAGCAGACGGGGTAGCGATGCGTATAGTCCTCAACCCTGAACAAGAGCCCTTTCTTTCCTAGGTCCTCTATGATGGGCTCTGCCGATTGGTAGACGTAAGTCCCCGTGAGCCAATCGAAGCCCTCCAGGAAGGCGCCGAACTCGTCCAGCGGGGCGACGACCGGAAGGTCGAGCTGCTTTCCCAGCTCCAAGTCCTCCTTTCCGCAGCCCGGCGCTATGTGAACTATCCCGGTGCCCTCCTCCTCACTCACATCATCCCAGAGAACGACACAGTGAGCTTTGACGGCGCCTGAATCCAGCTCTGCAGGGAGTTCGTCGTAGGGACCTTGGTATTCCCAGCCCTCCATTTCGGCTCCCTTCAGCTCCTCGAGCAGCTCGTAGCCCTCTGCTTTCAGAGTTCGCGCAAGAGCGGCCTTGATCAGGTAGAGGATCTCACCTTTGTATCGGATTTTTGCGTAGACCAGCTCTGGATGCACGGCTGCTGCTACGTTTGAGGTGAGCGTCCAGGGTGTGGTCGTCCAAACAAGAAGCGCCTCTTTGCTCCGATCCCTCAGGGGGAACTTGATTGTGAGTCCGGGATGAGTCAGTTCTCTGTACCCCTCTGTGACTATCTCGTGTTCGGAAAGGGCCGTGGAGCATCGAGGGCACCAGGGCATGACGTCCCTTCCCTTGTAGATCCAGCCGCGGCTGTGACACTTCTTCAGGACGGCCCAGATGGTGTAGTTGTTCTCGTCCGACATCGTGTAGTAGGAGCCTCCGAGTTCAGGTTGACCAAGCCACCCAACCAAGCGTTCCGCCGTGCCCGAGACGGGCCCTTTAGGTCCATCTATCGTGAAAGATTCATCTGGCTTCTCTAGCCCATCGGCTAGCCTTCGCAGGAGATCAGGGTCATCCCACCCCATCCAGTAGCCCAGACGAATAGACTGCTCTGTCTGCATCGCGGCGTATCGCATAACACGCTGCTTGCAGCGTCTGACGAAGTTATCGATGCCGTAGGCCTCGATCTCTTTCTTCGACTGAAAACCGAGCTCCTTCTCAACCTCTACCTCGATCCAGAGCCCCTGACAGTCGAAGCCATTCTGATACCGCTGGTCGAACCCCTTCATAGCGTAGTAGCGTTGAAAGAGGTCTTTGTACGTTCGACCCCAAGCATGGTGGACACCCATTGGGTTGTTCGCGGTTATGGGTCCGTCGATGAATGACCAGCGCTTCTTCCCCCGGTTGAGCTCCACTCGCTTTCGGAAGGCATCAGTCTCTTTCCACTGATCAAGTATCCTGTGTTCCAGCTCTGGGAAGTTTGCTGACGTTGGAACCTCGCGGAACATCTCTTTTCTAAACTCTGTCTCAGCCGTATCCAGCGGCAAACGTCGAGATTTGAACTTTGGCTCGCGATCGAGCATGGGAACCTGGCCTCGGAGTATCAGCGGCTTTGAGCTGTACCTACGAGCTATGTCGATCCTCAGGCGGTCCTCCGCGTCCTGCGCCGGGCTGCTGGGATAGCGCCTGCTTTAAGAGGACCCTCAATTCCTTTGCGCTTCTGTACTTCGCGAGCTCCAGCATCACGTCCTCCTGCAGGCCGGTCCTCTCGACTATGCAGATCACCTTCTCTAGGACGTAGCCCTTGTTCTCTATCGGGAACTCCGTCTTTCCCTCAGACGCCAGCCTCACGGTCTCCTTGAGTATACCGAACGCGAACCTCGCAATGGATCGCAGCGGCCCGCTGGGCAAAGAAGGGCTGAGCGTATCATACCAGAGGCCATCTAGGTTGTTCAGGTCGATGCTGCCGCTCAAGAACAGTCCACCTTCAAGACTAAGCCCCCCTGAGCCTCGGCGCCCACCTGGGGAAGATCTCGCTGAAGACTCTGCGGTAGGCATCTGTAGCCGGACACTCTCTGTAGTACGGCAGGGGGACCCCGTCCCTCGTGGCCCACTTGACCCACTCGTTCTCCGGAATCACGGTCTTGAACACTTTCGTGCGGTATAACCTCCTAATCTTTTCCATTAGCTCCTGCTGCCCCACGTATTCCGGGGTCACCCTAGTGATCAAGATCCCTCCAAGCCTTGGGGAGACATCAAGGCTCGACCTAACGTCGGAGATGACTTCCAATATCCTAGCTACACCTTCGACAGACCAGAGCTGGGGCTCGACGGGGACTATCACCCTCCGACAAGCCGCAAGCGCATTCGTCGTCAGAATCCCGAGGCTGGGAGGCGTATCTACCAGAACCAAGTCGTAGCGGTCTGCAATCGTTCTCAGCCCACGGGCGAGCCTGGTCTCCCGACCCATCTTCCGCGGATCTTCAAGTGCCCCGGCCAGCGCTGTCCTGCTGGGAGCGATCGAGAGGTTCTCGAACCTAGTGTCCAAAATCACGTCAGCGAGAGACGCCCTCCGCAGCAACACATCCTCCATCGTCGCCAGGGAATCCTCGGCGGACAGACTGATCCCAACCCCCTTGGTCGCACATGCCTGTGGATCAAGATCTATCAACAGACTCCTGAGACCAGCCTGTGACGCAATCGCGGCCAAAGCCAATGCCGATGTCGTCTTGCCCGTTCCCCCCTTGTGCTGAGCCACAGCAACCATCTTCATCATCTCTAGCTCCCTCCCAGCTACGTCAAGTGAACCAAACCGCTTTTCCTCAGTTTTTCAACCTTTCGCAGTTCGCTTGTCACGATATGTTGGAAGTCATCGAACTGTACTTCGCACACCTCCCAGAGTACATGCATCGACGCCCTACTTGACACAAGGTCAAACTATCTATCACCTTCGGCTCATAGTCATCACACTCGTCCCATGGCCACACGGTTCCCTTCGTCCCATACATGCAGAGCCTGAGGGAGCGTAGGTCCTTGAGGGTTATGGGCTCCACAAGCTTCCATTCCCAGTGTGGGATTCTTGCAGACCTCCCCGCAAACTCAACCTCAAAGAATCGGTCCTTGCTCACGACTTTGCGAACGTCTATGGGAACGCTCTTGGAGGCCTTTTCCCAGAATCGACAGGAGTAGCAGCACTTCATCGGCCTACAGGTTGGGGCAGTTACTAATTTATAGGCGTACGATCGATCGAGCCTCACATCTCAGTGGGAGAAGCTGACCTTGCGCTCCATGTTGACCTCATCACAAGGTACAAACCACGTCTTCGAGATCGAGATGGTCCCGAAGTCCCGAGAGAGAATCTTCCGACTATTCAGGCCCAGAGAGGTTATCCAAGAAGACATGGTATACATCGGATTCAATGTGACGAATGTCGGAGAGAGTCTATTCCCGGGAGGAGATGTCTCGATTCGTTTCCCTTTGTTGAGCACTAGTGTCAGGCTTCCCCGAATCAAACCCGGCGAGACCGTGATGATCCAGTTGGACTGGCGTGATCACCGGCTTGATGCGGGACCAAGCTGGCTAGTACTGGAAGCAGTACGGTCCGACGATCGATTGCCAGTAATAGCTCCGGATGGTAGCAAGAGGTGGACGTTCAATTTCACGGTGACCACAATGAACGAAATACGTAATCGGTACGCTGGTTACGTTCAGGCTGCAGGAACGGTTTTGGCTCTCCTGATCTCCATAATCGCATTGTTGGTGGCTCGATCGATCGGATAAGTTTCCTGACGAACGATTGTGTCCAGAACAGCGTCGATCGATCGCTTTCTCCTCGCGATTGATCCTTTCAAGAGGCCTGAGGAATCGATCGAAGTACCTGCTTCTTTGTTCTTTCCTAGGGTTCAAGGCCGTTGCCGAGACCCCGAAATGAGCCGTTTCGGGGCTTTTCAGAAGGGTGATCGAGTGCACGGCTACAACATAGCAACCTTGTTCTAGAAACTAGAATATTATGAATCTTATCCAACACGAAAACAGCATGGAGGTGAAGGGGGCAGCGGGGCATGGGCGCAGCGAATAATCGTAGCCCAGAAACCCCATTTCTAGAGCAATAAGTTGGCCCCCGAGGGAGTTGAACGTGTGATATGGTGAATAGAAGAGTTAGCAATGGCACAAGAAGGTACGTTTTGGCCATCGCTCTAATTCTCATTTTCACAGCATCGTTCTCCTTGTGGTTTCTGACCTCACCTACACCCTCAGATAGGACAACCACTACCACCTACACCACCGTGACGACTTCGTCCAAGAGCTCAACCACGATGAAGACAACTGTGTCCACAACGAGCACAGCAGTTGGCAATCTCAGCCTTGTAGGGTACGGTGTCTTTCGGTCGACTGGCGTGGAAGAGCCGTTTGTGGAAGCTGCGGCTCCGCAGTACGTTCTCCCTCTCGATCTCTCCACAATAGACAACATGGCGGATATCAGGGAGTGGTTCCACCTGACATCAGATGGCTTGAACAAGCTGAGAGAGAACGGGTTCGTCGTGCTAGGAGGAACCTGGAAGGACCTGGCTGAGCTATACAAGGCTTCGGTTGAGTCCGGTCTGCCGATATATGTCACAACTGACTCCCTGCTCTTCATCTACCACGCATTCTTTGACTCGATCTTGATGGAGCTCGAGGAGAACCACTTAGAGCCGCTTCTGGAAGAAATGATCAAGGCGATGGTCTCAGAGACACAGTTTCTGCGCGAATCCTTGGAAGAGAACACCCTCGCAAGAGAGGCCTCGACACTGGATCTCGCCTACCTCTGCGTCGCGGCGAAGCTGCTTGACCCGAACTTCCAGCCTCCCGGCATTGTCTACTCACTTGTTGAGGCGGAGATCTCTCTGATCACTGCTGCGGACAACCCGGAGAGATCGAGCCCTATATTCGTCTACAACGAAGACTACACACAATACAAGCCCAGAGGTCACTACACGGTCTCAGAGACCCTGGAACGCTATTTCAGGGCGATGATGTGGCTTGGCAGAATGAGGTTCGAGGCACAGGATCCTTTCGATCCCGACCTTGCCAAACTGCAAACGGCTCAAGCACTTCTTCTGATGCACACAACGCAGAAGACCGTTCTTCCAGACGGAGGCTCGGCGATGAGGGCTTGGGAGACCATATACCTTCCCACGACGTTCATGGTAGGCAGATCAGACGATCTCACTCTCTATGACTACCTTGGAGCAGCATCCAAGATCTTCCCACAGCCGTTCGATCCCAAAGACGTGAACGATGAGGAAAAGCTGTCTGAGTTCCAGCAATACATAGTGGAATACGACAAGTCCAAGATCGTGAACGTTCCAATCTTTCCGTGGGAGAAACCGAGACTGGTTGGACTCAGGTTTATGGGGCAGCGATTCATCCTCGACGGGTTCATCCATCAGAAGCTCTCGTATCCAAATGTGGAAGGGAGAACGATGGTCAAGGGATTGGACGTTATGGCTTCGCTGGGTTCACAGAGAGCTGAGGAGCTTCTCAAAGACGAGAAGAGAACGTACCCTGGTTATGACAAAAACCTACAGTACCTCAAGTCCTACGTGCACAACCTCACCATCGCCAACTGGACTGAAAGCCTGTACACCGGATGGCTGTACACCCTGAAAGCAGAAATTGAGCCACTTCCCCCCGGTTACCCAACTTTCATGAGAAACGCCGCCTGGGAGGACAAATCCCTGAACACAGCCCTTTCCAGTTGGGCGCAGCTCAGGCACGACACCATACTTTACGCAAAACAGCCCTACGCAGGCAAGGTGTCCATCCCTCCACAGCAACCAGACGTTGGCTACGTTGAGCCCATGCCAGCCGTGTACCACAGGCTTCACAGGCTAGCAAACGCAACCCTATACGGCCTGAAGTCCTTGAACTTGCTGGGAGCGGGTCATGAAGAAAGGCTGACACGTTTGCTAGACCTGCTCCAGACACTGAAAGGGATCTCACTGAAAGAACTGAGAGGGGAACCTCTCGCCGACAACGAAAAGGCTGCTATCAAGCAATTCGGTCGAACGGTCGAGGAGCTATTAGGTGGACTGAAGGAAAGAGTGAAGGACCCAAGAATAGTGGCAGATGTCTTCACAGACCCAAACAGCAACAGGGTTCTAGAGGTGGCGACCGGGTGCTTTGACCAGATAATTGTCATCTACAAGACTGCCGCAGGCAAGCTCTTCAGTGGAGTTGGAGCAACGATGAGCTACTATGAGTTCACCTGGCCTCAGACGGATCGACTGACGGACGAGAAATGGCAGTCCATGCTTGAGACAAGTCAAGCTCCGATGCCTCTGGAGTGGACCGATAGCTACCGTTCATAGATCGGTCGATCTGTACGCATCGACCGAATCCTTCAGCCAACACATGGCTGTCGATCGAAGACCATTCGATTTTTGGATACCCCCCTTGGTTCTTTTGATGCGCGTGAGTTAGACCCGCCTTCTCTCGAAGGTGCGAAAATCAACGGCTTGCGTCCGCGGCTTGCCGGAGTCCCTTCAGCTCTGAGGTCTTGGCGATCCACCGGTTTCTGCCGTCACATGTCATCCTCACGATCGATCGACGTGACTCGTCCCGGTGCGTCGATCGATAGACCAGTTGATCGGTCAAGGAGACGGTGGAGCCCCTCTCGCTCGAAGGGGAATTGTCACAGATATGTTCGGTCGGAGAGGGATCTTGGCGACCGCTCGCAGGAGAATATCCACTGAAGACCACTCTCCACGGTACGAGGGTGGCAAGTCGCCGGGCGCTTTGAGGTTGAAGGCCTTCCTAGCTCCCGCAACCACCTCCTCTTTCATGAACACACGCTGCTTCGCCAACAACGTGTCTTTGACCTCTATCTCCTGCCATCCACGCGACCTGGCTCTAGCCACCTCGTGAGCCAGCATCTCGATCGTGATCTCCCTCGGCTTTCGCTTCAACTCACTAATGGTTATCCAACCGGCAATGTGCGCGTGGGGCTGAACGTTGCAACCCTCCACCTCGAGACTGAGGCTCACAGCCGCTCCCTCAGGGGTCATGGCGATTTGCGTTTCGGTGTCCACGCCTCTTGAAAGCATCGTAACCTCGGCTATCTGAAGTAGGTCTGGCGGAGGATGCTTACTGACGCGAGCCTTCAGAACCCAGCTAATACGGGAGAATCGACTCGCGTACGAGGGAAGAGCATTGACGGGAGCGCGGAGGCTGAACGGGATACGAGTACCAGGAGGCGCTATCCTCCTCTTCTCAGTGAGAATACGTTCGACGCCAGGGATTTCTCTTCTCTGATCGATGTGCCCCATTGACGGCAATATCAATCGATCGAGGCCTGGACGTGAGGACCTTACCCTCGTCCGCTCCTCTCCCTCCAACGCCACCCGCACATCCCTCGCCATGACCTCCTCCTCTGTAGAGAACACAATAGCACCCTCGATTAGCTCACCCGAGAACACCTCCCTAGACTTCAACGCAATCTCTAAAATCGGGCCAACCATTCCAACGCGACCCTGGTGCGCAGCGCTCCTCACCCGCCAACCCGGCGTCCGTAATAGCCATTTTCCTTCGGGACTCCTTACGATCGATCAGCTACAAACGATCGGTGATGACTAAGCCCCGAGTAGCATCATCAGCCCAGCGATGACACCGAGCACAGCACCGACGAAGAATCCTCCGCCCACGCTTAGTGAGACCAAGGAGCACAGGAGAACCACCAGCGCTCCGGAGGTTTCCCGTCGAGCGATCCTCAGTGCAAGGCCTGCTAAAATCCCGACTACAGACAAGATGCCGAGGAACAGGCTGGGACCAGTAGAAGGTACGAAGCTCGCCACACGAGGGTCGAGCCTAGCTGCGACAATGCTCAGCAATATGAGGCCGACCGAAGCAGCAGCAGCTACTGCGCTGAACCCGTAACGTGATGGCACCAAAGACGGAGGTTGCATCGCCAAGAGCTTGCTATAGTCATCCTTGCATAGATCCAGTTCCCTGTAGGACGTTAGGCACTCATTACACAGGGGCTTGCCGCATAGGTCACAGACCGCTGAGGCCTCTACCGCAGGATGAAGGGAGCAAGCAAGTGCCGGGGGTGTCGGAGCAGCTTCGGGCGAGGGGATAGTTGGAAGCGTGACAGGCGGAGTCGGCGGAAGTTCCGGTGGTGGAGCCGGAGGAATCTCGACTGGTGGAGCCTCTTCCCTTCTCTCGAACCGCATCCTAAGCCGATCCTCAAGTGTGAGCGGTGAAGGAATCTCAGCTTCGGGTGCCGGGAGCCTCGCGCCACAATGAGAACAAAATTCCACCTCTGCGCCACAGCTAGAACATTTCACCACCCTCGACGCGCCCCGTCTGTGAACAGGGAAATAATCCACTTTTAGACTTTCCTGTACATGGCTTTTTCCTTATTTTTCGAAAGCAACATCACATTTCACCGCATTTTTCGCACACATCAGCCATCTAGTCACCCTCGCGATCGATCTTCTGGAACGAAGTGTTAACCTCACACTGCTGGCTGTACCTGGCCGCACGTCCCTCATCACGTTCTATCTTCACATCGCTGCATTGATAGTGGCTTTTTGGGCCCTGGCTTCGACGCTGGTCACCGAGCGCGTCTCAGCCACCCATGTCCTAGCCATTACGGTGATTGTGGCGGCAGGGGTCGGGCTACTCTCGTACCTCTACAGCAAGTGGCGATGGGGAAACCCGTCCGATTGGTACTGGCAGTTGATCGATCCATCCGAGTTTGAATCTAACTTAGGGCAGCGTATCTCGGTTAGATCTTTCTCACCGAACTTTTGGCTCCACACGCCTCGCAGAGCAAGAACCTGAACCTCTTCTCCTTCACCAGCTTGGTGTCAGGGCTGGCGCAGACAGGGCACCGAACAAACTCCTTCTCGTACAGGTCAAGCAGCCTTTTCAACTCTTCGTAGCCCATGCGACCCTGAATGGTTAGCCTCTCTCCCTGAATCGTTCCAGACCTTGCCGATTCCTTGAAGATGAATCTGGCCAGGTGTGGGGGGTCTCGATTAAAGGCTCTGGCCAGGGTCGTGAAGTTATTCACCACTGTTTTTCCCTTCCTTCTACCTCTACCCGCCATAGCCGGTTCAACAGACGTAGTTCGATCACCGGCCACGGAAGGGTGGCTCGCGACCTGACGAAAAGCCCTGTCAAGGAGCCCCTCGTATTCCTCCCTTGTGCTCACTCAGATATTCTCCCCTGGTGCTCCGTGATGGCTGTTCCTGCTTCGATATATCTCTACCCGGTCGATCAAGAATGGGCAGAAGAAATTGTGCACAAGACAACTCGACCAATCGATCGAAAGAGTTATCCATAGGTCGACGAGCAGGGATCGATCGATCAGCGGGTAAGACACTCGAGGAGGATCGATCGAGCGGTGAGAACTTGATTTGTCATTGCAGGCGATAGTCGCTGTTGTTGGGCTGATCCTCGGGCTTGCCGTGTTGGTCCTCTCTAGTGACAAGGCGGTCGACCACTCGTTGAAGATCGCCTCAGCTTGGGGTGTCCCCCCTCTCATGATGGGTCTCTTGCTTGGCTCAGTCGGCACAGACCTTCCTGAGATGGCTAACTCGATCACCGCGTGCGCATTGGGCCACGGGGACATAGACGTGGGAGACTCGCTGGGATCTGTCTTGACCCAGATCACCTTGGTGTTGGGGCTGGTCTCCTTCTTGGGAGGAAAGTTCAGGGTGAAGAGAAGAGAGATAGCGGTTATCGGAGCCTGCCAGATACTCGCACTGATAATTTCTGTCTCTATCGTTGAGAAGGGGTACTTCACGAGACTCAACGCGCTCTTCTTGGTGGTCAGCTGGCCAATATTCATGCTGATAACTGGGAGCTACATGGCAGGGAAGGTTGTTCAAGATGAGTTGGCGGTGGAACGGACTGGCAGGAAGGTTTCCCGTGACTTCATCATAGCTTTGTTGGGGTTCATAGGCGTCGCGGTCGGATCCTACGTTGTTGTCCGATCGGTGATCACGCTCTCCGAAGCTTATGGATTGCCTGAGTACTTGACTGGCTTCTTCATCCTCTCGATTGGGACATCTCTCCCTGAGCTCGTGGTCGAAGTGACGGCCATCCGTAAGAAGGAGTACGAGTTCGCAATAGGAGACGCCATCGGAAGCTGCATCGTTGACGCCAGCCTCTCCATCGGCATCGGGCAGTTGCTGTTTCCGACGAGAGTCAGTGGCGGGCTTGCCATGGTCACGGGGACCTACGCGATATTTGCCTCGATAGTGGTTTTGGCCGCTCTTGCACTGAGAGAAAAGCTCGACAGAAAAAGTGGCCTGTTGTTCATCGCCATCTATCTGTTGTCGTACACGGCACTAAGTGCGGTGTGACCCCTGCTTCACATCCGATCGATCTAGACGATCGGTCGAAACCTATTTCTCATGTCGACGAGCAAGATGTCTTCGTTCACGCATTAGCGCAAAACTACAAAGAAATGGGGCTGTCGGCAGGGTCAACTCGATCGATGCATTCGATCCCAAGCGACAGAGGACCGCAACTCTCCGATAACCAAAGTTGCATCGAAAACGTTTATTTCCAAGCCGAAATACCGCCACCGCCAAGAAAGGAAAAGAGGTGAAAGAACATACCTAAGGTCGTCCACATGCGGGATGTCCTAGACATCTTGAAGAACAAAGACCTGATCCGAAAGCCGGGGGACTGAGCTCCCCGGCCGGAACATATAGGAATCATAGCCCATTCTTGAGGCAGCTTACCGCTGTTCAAGGGGTAGGTTGATCATGGCAAGACGACTACGACTGATAGTCTTCTTTCTGCTGCCGGTTTGTTGTCTCCCAAGCTAGCCGGCACAGCGCTTGCTCTTGATTTCCTGGAGGAAGAGCAACAACGTCAGATGACGATCAAAGCAGCCAACATCAGCCTGTATTATGAGCTAGGCGGCAAACCATACGTAATCAACATGATCGACACCCCTGGGCACATAGACTTCTCGGGCCGTGTGACCAGGTCTTTGAGGGCCATCGATGGCGCTGTTGTTGTCGTCGACGCTGTGGAAGAGGTGATGATTCAGACCGAGACGGTCACCCGTCAGGCTGTTGCTGAGCGTGTTCGCCCTGTATTGTACGTCAACAAGATGGACCGGCTGGTGAAGGAGTTGAAGTTGTCACCGGAACTGATCCAAGACAAGCTAGCCCGCGTTATCACGAACTTCAACGGGCTCATCGACACTTACGCCGAACCTGAGTATCGTGAGAAGTGGAAGGTCTCTCCAGCCGACGGCACCGTTGCCATCGGTTCCGCAAAGGATCGTTGGGGTCTGACGTTTCCTCAAGCCGAGCGTAAGGGGATCAAGTTCGATCAGATCTTGGATGCCTTTGGCCGCGGGGACATGGAGTGGTTGCGCAGCAATTTTCCGTTGCATGAGGCGATCTTGGAGATGATTATCAGCGCTATGCCTCCTCCTCACGTTGCTCAGCGTTATCGTGTTCCTAAGATCTGGCACGGTGATATTGACAGCGAGATCGGTCAGGCGATGATGAATTGCGATGAGAATGGTCCCGTCGTGATGGCCGTCACTGATGTCAAGGTTGACCCCGCTGCTGGCGTTGTTGCAACTGGCCGTCTTTTCTCAGGGACATTGAAAGCTGGTAACGAGGTTCATCTGATGGATGCGAGGATAGATGGTCGTGTTCAACAGGTTGCTGTCTATATGGGTCAACGTCGCGAGCTGGTTGACTATCTGCCCGCTGGGAACATTCCTGCCCTGCTGGGTTTGGATGAGGCTCGTTCAGGTGAAACCATAGGTCCTCCAGCCCGTGAGTTGACTCCGTTTGAGGAGATCAAGTATGTGAGCGAGCCTGTCGTCACCATCGCCGTTGAGCCCAAGCATAGCCGTGAACTCCCGAAGCTGGTTGACTTCTTGAACAAGCTGACCATCGAAGATCCGACCTTGGTTACCACCGTTCGTCCCGACACCGGTGAGTACTTGATTTCCGGTATGGGAACCTTGCATCTGGAGATCGCTATGACCTGGATTACCAAGAGTAGGCTCGAGGTTACCGCCAGCCGCCCAATCGTGATCTACCGTGAGGCCATCGGTCAGCGTGGCCAGCGATATGAAGGTAAGTCACCCAATCGTCACAACCGTGTCTATGTTCGAGCTGAGCCCCTTTCACCCGAGGTCCTAGAGGCCATTCGTTCTGGTCAGCTTCACGACCAGATGGATCGCAGAGAGATGGCCAAGATGCTCCGCGGTTTTGGCTGGGAGACATCAGAGGCTCGCAACGTGTGGGAGGTTGAGAGACACGGGAATATCTTGGTTGACGCGACGAAGGGCGCTCAGTTCCTTCACGAGGTGAAGGTGATGATCATGTCTGGGTTTGAGGACGTTGTCAACGGGGGTCCTTTGGCTCAGGAGACTCTGCGTGGTGTCAAGGCGGTTCTACAGGACGTGAAGCTGCATGAGGACCCCATTCATCGCGGTTTCGCTCAGATCGTTCCTGCGACTCGCCGCTCCTTCTTGGCTTCTCTTTTGTCTGCTGTGCCTGAATTGTTGGAGCCTGTGATGAAGATCACAGTGAAGATTTCTCCAGATGGGGTCGGCGCTGTTACGCGTGTGATCAGTCAGAAGCGTGGCCGTGTGCTGTCGATGGAGCAGAAGGAGAACTTGACCTATGTGACAGGCGAGATACCTACGTCCGAAACCTTCGACTTGTCGGAAGTTATGCGCGGCGCCACAAGCGGGAGAGCGTTCTGGGGCCTTGAGTTCAAAATGTGGGCTCCTGTACCCAAATCGATCAGAGATGAGGTTATCGCAAGCATCAGGAAGAGGAAGGGTCTCCGACCTGAACTCCCGACGATCTCCACCTTCGTGGAGGATTGATCACCAAACCAATCTACATCGAAAATCCTGTACGACTGTGCTCAACGCAGGTAGCAGCAGGTTGTGTTTTATACGCAGTCAATAGATCTTACAATCAATCAAGCACAATATGGACGGAGTACGGGAAGCTCTAGCCCAGCTTCGGCGGATGTGTGCGTCGTGTCTCGGGGCTCACTTCGCGCTCGTCACCTTGGAGATTGTTAAATAGACAATCACCTCTGTAGATCGATTTGCTCTTCCTCCATGAAGAGATGAAATCAGTGACCGCCAGGGATGGGTCTTCTTCCTCTATCCGCATTTGAAGAATAGCCAGTTATTCTCCTTGGGCCTGAACTTTATGAGGCAGTACCGTCCCTTCAGCTTTTCGCCGGACAAAATGACGATGATTTCCTTGCTCTCCCACTTCTCAGCCTCGTAGGTGCCGCGGTCCCAGATCTCGACGGTCCCCGCTCCATACTCGCCTTCTGGAATCGATCCATGAAAGTCCGCGTACTCTAGGGGGTGGTCCTCGGTTTCTATGGCTAGGCGCTTCACCCCTCTCTGCTGGGGAGGTGTTTTGGGGACCGCCCAGCTCTTGAGCACGTCTTGATGTTCGAGCCGGAGATCGTAGTGGAGGGTGCTAGCGTCATGTTTCTGTATGACGTAGGTCTTCCCTGCTGCTCGTACATGGATGCCACCCTTCGGCTCTTTGGTCCTGCTGAAGTCACGTTTCTTGTGGTACTCCTCGAGACTCATGTCCCCCTCGAAGGAGGCTATCGCTAATAGCCTTGACCGATCGATCTGAGAACCATGCCTCGCCTTCTCTAGCCGTTGCTCTACTGTCGCGATCGACCTTGCCGGGAGCCAAGGTATTCAGTCAGTCTCTGTGTCCGTGTGGCGAGCTTCTCTCTCTTTATCCCTTTATTGAGCAGGAGTTGGTTTTGGACGACGAGGGCGCGGACCAGCTTCAGCAGGGCTGCGGAGGCCAGGGCGGCTGGTCTCTGCTTGTCGCTGAGCTCCATGACTTTTTCGATGCTGTTGAGACCGGACATAGCTTGTAGCGCTGCGGCCTCCTTCAGTTCACGCTCGATCCGGCTGAGCATCTCCTCTGTGGTCATATCTGGACTTAGCCAGTCAATGGTGACGCTCTTCCCGTCACCGTTCTTCTCATCGTGACGGAACAGTTGAAAGCATGTCTTGCAGATATGCTTGCCGTGGACTTCTCCACCAGGGATATCCATCTGCCTGCCACATATACTGCACGTTAGTTCCTTCAGCCACATTTCCCTGGCCTCCTGATCTACTGGCATTTTTCCGACGCTATAAACTTGGAGTTCTAGAATTCTAGACTGCCACGATAAGTTAGCGGATCCACGAGGCTTCAACCGACAACGTTGTGGAAAAGCCACACACCCAAAATGAAGGAACCAGGCGGCGCTCGAAGCAATGGAAGCCTACCGAGACGTGAAAAAGTCCTTCGGTCGAACGGAAATCTGATGCGTCAACCATATGCGTCTGACTGCTTAACCAATCGAGGCTCATTGCTGGTTTGAACTGGCATTGAATCTTTCACAAATCTTGTTTAAAGAGGCCCAAAAGGTATATTTGCATCTTGTCGGAGTCACCTAAGACCTTTCCCCACGAAGGGATAACATGCGAACCTCGGGGCTCTATACATCCAGCGTGATAATCCTCTCCTTGTCTTCACTAGTGGAAAACCTAGCCTATGCGCTACCAATGTCCTATTTCCCAAATTACGTTCAGGTTCTAGGAGCGTCAGTCGCCTATATTGGCCTCTTCACCGCTGCTTTCACCGCGGCCAATGCTACCCTCTCACAGAAGTTCGGAAGTCTATCCGACAGAATTGGCAGAAAAAAACTCATCCAAGCCGGTCTGCTTGCCGATGTCGTTTTGGGTACTTTGACCGGCATCATCTGGAACTGGGCCCCCCTGTTGGTAGTAAGAGTCTTAAACGGAGTGGCCACCGCGGCTGTCGCTGCCCCAGCCGAAGCTTCCCTGGTGGACCAGGTTCCTGAGCATAGAAGGGGCGAAGCCCTGGGATTCTACCTAACCCTGGGCATGGTGGGATTCAACATGGGACCAGTATTCGGAGGTGCAATCCAATTCCTGTGCAATGACATACTTCGGATCGGGCTTGAGTGGAGCTACAGAGTCCCTTTCTTCGTCGACTCGCTCCTTGCACTCATCGCGTTCTTCTTGGTATGGTGGGGAGTCAAAGAGACAAGGGGGATTGGTTCTATCGATCGATCAATAGAAACAACAATTCAACAAGAAAAAGACCCGGGACTCAGCAAGAAACTAAAGTTTTCCCTCAGGATACTCTACATCTCTTCCCTGGCAACCGGATTCGCTGTCGGATTCATCATTCCCATAACGGTACTCTACTTTGGAGACATCTTTCAGGCAACATCGCTCCAAATTGGCATCATACTGTCTGCATCTGGGTTTGTTGGTCTGACCTGCAACCTTTACGCAGGAAGGATTTCTGATAGGGTTGGCAGGAAGCCCATAATAGCCCTGGGCGCCTTACCTTCCCGGTTGGCCACCATAGCGTTACCTTTCGCTCCAGACCTTGTCTCTGCGGCTGGAATAACCGTTTTTCGCTCGTTTGGTCATAATGTGGCTATGCCGGCTTCCCGGGCTTTGAATGCCGACCTGATACCCGAGAAGGTCAGGGGAAAACTATTCGGAAGACTGGCAGCATTCTTCAGCCTCGGGGCAGTCCTGGGGCCCGTTTTGTCCACATTGATATATGACGCCTACAGGTACCAGGTCTTCGAGGTTCCATGGCTCGGCAACTTGATTGTAAGGGGAGCTGGTTTCCCGTTCTTCGTTAGCAGCAGTGTTGGACTGTTTTCACTGCTTCTCCTACTTGTCTTCGTTGAAGAGCCAGTACGTAGGTGACTAGAATCCATAAATCCGCTAGACCGATATCTTTCATTCAATGAAATCTGGAAAAACTAAATATTTTATTTAGCCGATAGTGAACGTAGTCGATCTCTGACGGATGTAAAACAGGCGATACATGAAAGAAGGGCCTATCGCTCACTCATCCCCGCAGCAATTACTGAGGCTTTGATCAGAGATTTAGCTGAAAGTGCTCAATTGGCACCATCCTGTTTCAATAATCAACCCTCGAGATACGTATTTGTGTACGAACCTGATACATTGAGGAAGCTCCAACCTGCGTTGTCGGCAGGTAACAGATGGGCGCACTATGCATCCATGATAATCGCGGTGTTCAGTAGGAAAGACTATGATTGTGTTGTAAGAGGCAGAGAATATCATCTATTTGATCTCGGTATGGCAACGGGATTCCTCATATTAAGAGCGACTGAGCTGGGACTCGTTGCGCATCCGATAGCTGGATACGATGAGGATGTCGTGAAGAAGGTGCTTCATATCCCGACCGACATGACGGTTATCACGTTAGTCACAGTCGGAGTCCATTCCGACGCGATAAGCAGTATCCTTTCGGACAAACAGGTAGAGGACGAAAGAAAAAGGCCGAAGCGATTGCCAATCGAAAAATTCGCATATATGAACGGGTACAAGGAAACATCATGACAAGAATATGAAACTGCGCACGATCGACCGACAACCCAGCGGACAATGTCACCTAAAGCTTGGAATCACCGCTTCGGCGAAGAGCCTCATCCCATCCATTGATGGAAAGTCATAGAACCCAGCGACAATCATCTGCGCTCCAGCTCTCTTATACTGCTCTATCCTTTGAACGCATTGCACGGGGGTCCCGATCAGGCACGCTGACTCCTCTACAGGCTTTCCGGATGACCGAACTAGCGGCTCCGCCATTCTCTCAACCGTGTCAGCATCCCTCGCTATTATGAGGCACCCCCCACCTCCGTAGGCTACTTGTAGCCTTGCCGGATTCCTTCCTGCCTCTTTCATTTCTTCCTTGATTGTCGATACACCGACAGCCAGTTGCCTGGGTGTAGGAAGAGTCGGAATCCAGCCGTCACCTAGCTCGGCAACAATTCTCATGACCTTGTCTGAGCTTCCGCCGATCCAGAAAGGCGGGTGCGGCTTCTGGATAGGCTTGGGCTCCAGGGTTGCATCCTTGATTCGAAAATATCTTCCGACATGCGACACGCAATCTTTGGTCCAAAGCTCCCTAACTATCTCCAGCGTCTCTTTCAGTCTTTCGATCCTCACTGAATGTTCATCCCAGTCAAAGCCGAAAACAACATGTTCCTTTCTCAGCCACCCTGCGCCAATACCCAATTCGAGCCTCCCCCCGCATATGTTGTCTAGAGTTGATGCCATCTTAGCCAGCATTGAGGGATGGCGAAACTGGTTGCAAAGCACGTATGTACCCAGCCTGACCCTGGGTACAGAGGAAGCAAGCGCAGATAGAACGGTCCAGGCTTCCAACGCGTGGGGACGGCCGCTGGGTGAAATAAGATGGTCTGAAACCCATACAGAGTCGTATCCTAATCGTTCAGCCTGCTTCGCGATCGTGAGCAGATCATTCCAACGGGCATAGGTTGCGGATACGTGAAGGACCACACCGAACTGCATCCCGATCCCTGAGAATGGGAGACGTCATCCCATTAATAGATTCGTCGCATGCCTCATTGGGCACAGCGCGAGGCCCCTACTATCACATAGAGAGCGACTCATTCTTGATTTGCGGCCAATCGATCGATCAAAAGACTTAAGAAGCTTGGTAGGATAATCCATCGATGAGTCGAACACGCCGTAACACCTCCAGAGAATCGAGGGTGACAGACCCATGAAAGTCAACATCGTTTCTCTAACCTGCTGTGCTGGGTGCGTATCTTCTCTACTGAATGCTGGCGAGGCGTTCTTGGAGATACTTTCGGGAGATTTTGAGATAGTGTATTCGCCTACGTTCGTGGACTTGAGGGAGATTCCAAGTGTTGACTTGTCGATCGTTGAGGGCGGAGTGAGAACCGAGGATGATGAGCGATTGATCAGGGAGGTGAGGGCCAAGTCCCGAATTCTCGTTAGTCTGGGATTATGCGCAACGCACGGGGGAATAACCAGCCTAGGCAACATATTTTCTCTTAAGAAGCTTTTGGAGAAGAAGTACTCGCTCCTCGATTCCAGTGAGCTTCCAGAATTGAAGGATTTGATGTATCCGATATGTAGCTTTGTTGACGTTGATTATTACATTCCAGGATGTCCGCCGATGCCTCTCCTAATAGTTCATGCTCTGAAAAACATAGCAAGCGGAAAAGATCCCATGCGACATCGAAGCGTGGTCTGCGCAGAATGTCACAGGAAGATAGTCCCGGCAAAACTTGACCGCCTCTACGGGATATACGAGAAGCAGGCAGACCATGAGCTGTGCTTGGTAAGCCAAGGCTTCGTCTGTCTGGGTTCCGTCACGCGTGAGGGCTGTGGGGCACCATGCCCAAGGGCAGCCTTTACCTGCTTCGGATGTCGGGGGCCATCTGACGCACTGCTCTACAGGTCGAGAGACATGTATTCTTTTCTTGTCAAGGTAATATCGAAAAGGACCGGCATCCAAGAGGAGAAGGTAAAGCAGGAGCTGTACCGCAACCCCTTCATCTTTCACACTTTCATGTTCTCAAGGTTCGAACGTTTCAAAGCGAGGGAGAGGGTCATTTGAGCCACGACAGGGAAATAACCATCTCGCCAACAACTAGGATCGAGGGACATGGAAAGGTCACAATACTCCTTGACGAGTCCGGGAACGTTTCAGACGCCCATTTCTATGCCACAGAGATCCGGGGCTTCGACTACTTCCTGAGGGGGATGGAGGCAGAGAGGCTTCCTTTCATAATCTCAAGAATATGCGGCGTGTGCTCAACCGCGCATGAAATCGCGTCTATCAAAGCCATAGAAAGCATATACGGAACAGAGATAACAGAAACTGCAAGAAAACTTCGTGAACTCCTTCTCATGGGACAAATAATCAGCAATCACTCATTGGTCTTCTTTTTCTTGACGCTACCCGACTTCTGGTTCTCGCCAGAAGAAGACCCTTCGAGAAGAAACATCTTCCAAATCATGCGGGAGAGACCCGACGTGGGCAAAAAAGCCATCGCCCTGAGAAGCTTCGGAACACACATCCTGGATCTTGTTGGAAAGCGTGAAGTCCACATTGTTTCGGCCATACCGGGCGGCCTGATCAGCCCACTCAAAGAAAGGGAGCAACAAGAACTGCTCAAGGAGGCGAAAAAGGCCTGTGCGATCACAAGGGAAGCACTCTCCATTGGAGAGGAACTTTTCGAGAAAAACTGGCCGGATTTCAAGAAAGCTGGAGACTACAAAACCCACTATATGGCTCTGACGAACGACGGCGCATTGGAATTTTACGACGGCAAAATCCGCGTAATAGGCCCGAACGGCGAGACCAAGTCAGAATTCAACGCCCAGGACTACATGGTGCATGTCGAAGAAAAAAGCCATGAATGGACCTACGCAAAATTTGCCTACCTGAGCGCCTTGGGATGGCCAGAAGGCGTATTCCAAGTTGGTTCAACAGCGAGAATGAATGTGAACAGTAGAGCCACAACAGAGCTGGCGTACAAGGAGTTGAAGGGGTTCAGGAGAAAATTTGGTAGTCCGGCACATGCGACTCTGCTTTTCGACTACGCCCGCCTAATAGACCTCATGTATGCATGCGAACGCGCGAACGAACTACTGGAGGATAATACCTTGAGGCGCACGGATACGAGAGTTAAGGTTGAGCCTAGAGGCGGCAGAGGCATTGGAGTCGTTGAGGCTCCTAGGGGAACTCTTGCTCACGAGTATGTTTTGACTAGAAATGGGAGGTTGAAAAGCATGAAGCTGATAATACCGACCCAAGTGAATAACGCTGCCATAAACCTTAACGTGAAGGACGCCGCGATGGAATTTATACATCATGCCGAAATCAAGCCCGGACTTCTCAACAGGATAGAGATGGTAATAAGAGCCTATGACCCATGCATAAAATGCGCCACAAGATCAGCCGGTGAAAGCCTGAGGGTGGAGATAAAGAACAGCGAAGGCGCATTGCTGAGAACTCTCTGGAGACACAGCTTGAGATGTACCTACCCTAGATCGATCTCTCATTCTGGGTCCTCACGTGTCACCGAAGGCATAAACGTCGGCTAGAACTCCATTTCCCTGACGGGAAGCCCATGAGATACGGCTACAACGGAAGAATAGCGAAAGTCGACCTTGAAGACGGAAAGATCTCAGCCGAAGAGCAGAACGAAGATTTCTACAGAAAGTATCTCGGAGGAAGAGGAATAGCTCTTTACGAGAACAAAAGATTTATAGATAAATAGTTCCATAGGACCGGCATGAGGCGGGCGGTCAGCGAGGAATCGAGGGGTCGGTTGAGGGAAGCGAGGAAAGCGAGGATAGACAGGGAGCTTGGTGACCTAGGTTTCTCGGAGTTCAAGGGTCAGGAATGGGTCTATGGGTATTTCAAGGGTAAGGACCAGGATCGGTCGGGTCGGAGAAGCTATCTTCAAGGGTGGTCGCGTTTCCTGGACTATCACGGCTTGACGGGTGACGAACTTGTGGACAGGGTTAGAGAGTTGGTTAGGGAGAGGAACCATGAC
>JBGVSY010000061.1:0-3117 GCA_041862235.1 Nitrososphaeria archaeon
CCGATGCATGTGCAAAGGTGGCGAACCGTGAGCTGAAAGGCAAGTGCTCGAAATGCAGCATGCTTGGTGTTTGCGGTGGAGGCTGCAGAGCAGACGCACTGGGGGTGGCGAACGATGTGCTGGCCTCAGACCCTTATTGCTGGTACGGGGAACACGAGGCTGGAGAAGGAGATCTTCTTCCTGTGCTGAACGTCCTCGGTTTGCCTCTTGGCTGGCTGTGAGATTGGTGCCTACGCAAAAAGCTTAAAACAGTATCACAGAAAGGCTGTAGAGGCGAGAATCTTGATGAGAAAAAGAAGATCAGCGATCACGAGAACTCAACAAGTGGTTGCAATCGTTGTCGTTGTCGTAGTTATCATCGCCGCCGTTGCAGCATATTACCTTACACTGCCGCCGCCGATCGAGAAGATCACGTTGAAATTCGTCAGCCCTGAGTGGCTGCCTGGTACACTGACGGGGGCCATAGCGGACGGAACAGCGGCGGGAAGCTGGGAAGGGGGCTTCACTGCATGGTACAAGGAGAAAGTTGACCCAAACAAGGAGATCACGGTCGAGATGGACCTCGTTCCGTGGGGAGACTACTTTGCCAGGCTTTCCACCGAGTTCGCGGCAGGAAAAACGACGTTCGACCTCCTGATTGCCGACAGCCAGTTCATCGGGGGGTTCGCCACGGGCGGACACATAATTAAACTGAACGACTGGATACGCGAGCACCAAGGCAAAGACTTCGACCTCTTCTGGTCCTATCCGAACCTCATAAAGTACTACTGCACCTACCCAGTGGGAGACTTCAGCTACGAAAAATTCGAAGCCAGGGACCTGCAGCTCGACACAGTGGACTACTGGGGTGTTGTGCATGAGGCTGACACCATGGCTCTGCTCTATCGCAAAGACCTCTTCTCACACCCAGACGAGCAAGCGGCCTTCAAAGCCAAATACGGGTATGACCTGCCGCAGACCTACGCAGACTGGCGAGACAATATTGACTATGACAAGTGGCTTGACATCGCAGAGTTCTTCACCCGCAAGGCCGGCGAGACGCTGGCTGGAGAGATCCTGACCGAAGACTTCTACGGCATGGCTACCTGGAACGCCGATTACGACTCATCAGCATATCTCTTCCACGGCTACCTTTGGAGCATCGGGGGCGAGATATGGGACGAGAAGACGATGCAGGTTGAGGGATACGTGAACAGCGACTGGGCACTCGAGGCGCTCACTTGGAAACAGAAGACCTTCCAGTATCAGCCGCCAGGCTCAGAAAAGTTCTGGTTCGATCAAGTCAACGCCGAGTTCAACGGCAAGAGAGTCGCGACTGGCATCAACGCTGTTGGATTCGCCCCTGGCATAACGATCGACGGATACCCGGCGGGTGAACCAGACCTCGTCGGCTACGCGCTTTGGCCGGCGATGACAGACCGCAACACAGGAACCAAAACGAGGTGGACGCAACTGGTCGGTCAGCCCATGTGCGTCAGCGCCTACACCCCCTACAAGGAGGAAGCCTTGGCATTCTTCAGCTACTGGTTCGAAGACGATAACCAGTGGGCGTGGGCTGACGGCGGAGGAGGCTGCGCCAAGAAATCCATTGTCGAGACGACAAGATTCGTAGAGGCGGTTCCATGGAACCTTGCTGACAGAGACACGCTCCCCACGATGAAGGACTTCTGGAATGTGCCAGTGTACGACGAGATGATGAGGGTTGAGGGAGCCACGATCACCAGTTGCTACACGGGAGACATCTCTCCGAAGGCAGCTCTCGACAAGATCGCAGAGGAGCATACGCGAGTTCTCCGTGAAGGCGGGTTGCTTCCATAGGTGGGTATCCACCTCTCCCATTATTTTTGTGCTAGATCCTGGCAGACATCCCTCTGCAGTTGTCAGACGACTCGCGCAGAAGAGTTAAATTTGTGTCATTCGGCTAGCAAACAACAATCACCCAGAGTTGGAGAAGCCATGGGTCAAGCTCCAAGGCGCAAGGGATTCTTGTCTCGCATCTTGGAATCTGATCGAGCGCTGAAGTGGTTGATGGTGACCCCGGCACTGGCAATACTGCTGATCTTCGTTATCTTTCCACTCCTTTGGTCCCTCGGTCTAAGCTTCTACAGCTACTCCCTGATGTATACGCCTCCCGGGGTGCCGCCGACCTTCGTCGGCCTTCAGAACTTCGAGAAGATCTTCCAAGACGTGAATATCTATGAGAGCTTCCAAAGGACGGCGTACTTCGTCGGCCTCGCGGTCGGCCTGGAATTCATCGCCGGGTTCGCCATCGCTGAGCTGCTCAACATGCAGTTCAGGGGCAGGAGGATCGTTGTCACCCTCATCCTCATCCCGATGATGACAGCACCGGCTGTTATCGGGATCTTCTTCGACTATATGTACAATCCAAGCTACGGCGTTGTTCCATACTTCTTGTCGCTCATCGGGATCAAGGACTTCAACTGGCTGAGTCGGCAATGGATCATCCCTGCCGTCGCTTCCATTGATGCTTGGATGTGGTCTCCGTTCATGATGCTGATAATTCTAGCTGGCCTACAAGCGGTACCCAAGTATCTCTACGAAGCTGCGGAGATAGACCGAGCAAGTCTGTGGATGCGATTCAGGTACATAACGCTTCCAACCATCAGCCCCATATTGGCCATCGCCCTTCTCTTCAGGACAATGGACGCATTGAAGCTGTTTGACCTGGTCTTCCCCGTAACAGTCGGGGGACCCGGGGCTTCGACACAGTTCCTGTCTATCAGGCTCTACCTAGAGGTCTTCGAGTACTTCAAGACGGGGTACGGTTCAGCGTTCTCATACATCTTCCTGGTGATCATCATCGTTCTGAGCAACATCTACGTGAGGGTGCTTACCAGAAGACCCCGGATGATGGCGCCTGTAGAGGAGGCCGTTCAGGAGGTGTAGGTCCGGGTGCAGAGACAAGCCAAGAGACGGGTGAAAAGGATCATAAGGTACGCGCTCATCGTGATGGTGACGGCTTTCTTCATCTTTCCGTTGATCTGGCTGGGCTTGACATCCATCAAGCCGCGGGCGATACTCTTCGACAGGCCCTCATGGGCGTCGCTGTTCTTCGAACCCACTTTCGAGAACTATGTCGATGTCTTCTACAGGGAA
>JBGVSY010000062.1:0-6265 GCA_041862235.1 Nitrososphaeria archaeon
TCCATTTCCCTGACGGGAAGCCCATGAGATACGGCGATCGATCGATCGATCATCCCATCAGGGGAAGCATTAGACCCTTCGATAAAATGGAGGAACTTCAAGGCAATTTGGGGGCAGATTATCCAACTATCAATTGACCTAGCTCTTTACTACCTCCTGAACGAGATGCAGCCAGGCGTCGATCCACTCGGGCCAGACAACAAGTTGATATTCTCGACAAGCGTCGTGACAGGTCTCCCTGTTCCAGGCCTGAGTAGGTACACGGTAGCTGCCAAATCGCCGCAAACCGGCACCTACGGAGAGGCAGAGGCTGGAGGGTACTGGGGACCCGAGCTCAAGTTCGCTGGCTTCGACGCAATTGTGATCGAAGGAAGGTCTGAGGAACCCGTTTACCTTTGGGTTCACGACAGTGACCTGGAGTTAAGAGATGCATCTCACCTATGGGGAAAGACCACCGGAGAAACTCAGAATGCTGTACGTGAGGAGCTGGGTGACCGCCTGATTCGACTCGCCTCAATCGGCTTGGGGGGCGAGAACTTGGTTCGCTACGCTTGCATATTGAACGAGCTAAAGTATGCAAACGGGCGAAGCGGCCTGGGTGCGGTCATGGGCTCGAAGAAACTCAAGGCCATCGCAGTCCGAGGACGAAGCAGAATGAAGGTCAAAGACAGAGACGTGATTCAAAAGCTTGCAGCTTGGTTCGGCAAGAAGTGGAGAGAAAACCCCGCCTCCATGGCACGCCACCGGTTGGGAACAGCAGGTGTAGTGCTTCCCCTCAATGCAGATGGAACTCTTCCCACAGAGAACTTCAAGGAAGGAACATTCGAGAACGCCGAGAGCATCTCCGGAGAGAAGATGGAAGAAACAATACTCGCCAATAGAGAGGGATGCTATGCCTGCCCCGTGCGATGTAAGAGAGCAGTCAGAGCAGAAGGCCGTTTCGCCACAGACCCTAGATACGGGGGCCCGGAGTATGAAACGATAGCCGCATTCGGCTCCCTATGTAGAGTGGACGACATCAATGCCGTCTCCAAGGCTAACGAGCTCTGCAACATGCATTCGCTGGACACGATAAGCACCGGTGCGACAATTGCGTTCGCCATGGAGTGTTACGAAAATGGGCTGATCTCCAAGAAGGACACTAGAGGTATGGAACTGAGGTTTGGAAGTGAAGACGCCATCGTTCGTCTAACAGAGATGATAGCCAAACGCGAGGGGATAGGGGATCTTCTGGCGGAGGGCGTAGCCAGAGCCGCTCAAAAAATAGGCGGAGACGCTCAAAGATGGGCATTGACGGTAAAGGGAAAAGAGGTACCTATGCATGAGCCGCGTAGCAAACCTGGGGTTGGACTTGCCTATGCGTTATCACCGATCGGAGCAGACCACTTACAAGCGGTACACGACCCCACCTTCTCGAAGCCATCTGAAAGCCTGAAGCCCATAGGTTTAACGGAGCCTGTGGATCGGTTCAGCCTGGGTGCCAAAAAGGTCAGAGCCTTCCTCTATCTGCAGCTGTGGTGGGGGCTTTTCAACATGCTCGACTTGTGCGTGTTCCCGTTCATCCCGCATCCAGTGGGGAACTTCCAAGCACACCACGTTGTCGAGCTAGTCAACGCGGCTACGGGATGGAATACCAGCATCTGGGAGCTCATGAAGGCTTCGGAGAGGGCACTCAACATGGCGAGATGCTTCAACGTGAGGGAGGGCTTCAAAAGGAGCGATGATGAACTGCCTGAAAGATTCTTTCAGCCCCTTGTTTCAGGGACAAGAAGTGGCGCTAAGATCTCCAGGGACAAGTTCGACGATGCCGTTACTCTGTATTACTCGATGATGGGATGGAACGTCGAAACAGGTGTGCCAACCGGGAAAAAATTGGAGGAGCTTGGCCTGAACTGGCTTGCTAGCCAGGTTTGAAGATACTCAGAGTGCTGGTCAATTCTAGTCGTGGAACTTCGCGGAAAGATTTGCCCACGTTGCAATCGCGCATCGATAGAATGGGGAAGAGACATTCTTCAGTTGTTCCGTCGTTGACCTTCCACCTCATTCGATCGCTGAAGCCGATTTCAGGAAACTTCCACGTCAAAAGGCATGAGCAGCCCCACAGAGAACGTCACGTTGTCATTAGCCCGTATTTAGCCATCCTTCACATCTTCCTCTTCTTCGCTGCTGTCGCGTCTCTTCACGGCTGAACATGGAGGTGAACTTGTTCTCGACTCCTTCTTACTCGATGCGTTGATCTCTGTACCCTAGTCTCGATCGACCATCGATCGAAACCTCCAACCCGGCATCAGAAGCCCATCTATCGACCACGAGATGCTATGTGTTCTCTCTAACAAGATCGATCGAAATAAGTTTCCTGCATTATCCCCAGACGCTCCGGCAGTTTCTGGAAAAACCCATACCACAAGTACAGGGTACTGAGATATTGCGAAGTGATACTTCAAACATCAGAACATGAAGGGGACTTCCACACCACTCCACTCGGGCAAGTATCTAGGTGTCTTCAGCTACTGGCCGATAGAACGCTCTTGCTGGGCTCGAAGCGTTCTGTCAAGTACGTCATGCCTTTCAAGAATGAAGGTATGAGAATTGGTGTGTCCATGACACATCCACGCAGTCAGCTGTATGCACTTCCTTTCATACCTCATAGGATAAGACGCGAAATCGCCTCAGCAAAGATTTTCGCGACAAGATATAGGCAGAACCTTTTTGATGAGGCATTCAGGCGGGACACCGAGGAAAAGTCGATTGATCGATGATTGATCACCTGATCTTCTCGGCTTCCCTCTCTGGATCCAACAAAACCAATATGTCGCCCACACGTATCGGGCCCTTGACGTTGCGCGTCACGACGCGACCTTCGTCTTTTCCTTGAAGGATCTTTGCCCTCACCTGAGTGACCTCCCCTGTGACGCCTGTCCGAGCGACTATTTGCTCTACCACTGCTGGCGTGCCCTCGGAGGTTCTCCCGCTCATTTGGTCTCTGCCTCAGTTTTCCGGGTGGGTGCCGGCGATGCAATGGTTTTTGATCTTAACTCTCCAATTTTCTTCGTTATTTCTTCGACGTAGCTTTTTGCTTCGCCTGGTTCCTCTATTGCGACCGCGGCGCTGGCTACAGCGATGCCGGCCGCGTCCCCTAGCTCCAATTTGGACGGAACGAAGACGTAGGGGATCTTCCTTTCATCCGATATTGTTGGCAGGACGGCTACGATCTCTGGTGGCTGGACGTCCGTGGCTATCGCGACTAGTTGGGCTTTCCCTCGCTCGATGGATTTTATGGCTTCGTTCACGCCTTTTCTCAGTTTTCCTGACGTGCGCGCGATTCGAATAGCTTCAAGTGTCGCTTTGGAGAGTTCCTCTGGAACTTCGAACGTGATATAGTATGGATTGGGCATTCTCGCCTTCATCTCCTTTTCGTGAGCTTTTTTGGCTGATGATTTCTACATGAGGCCATATACTTAACCGTTTTCTTTCGGCGGGGCGTTTGGCCCGGGGCCTCAAGCATACATCAGCGTGGCCACACATGTATGAGATCGATTGATTGGTGCTCCCCGGCTGCTATCTAGTCTTCGCTTTGTCCAAGTTGCGGATATCTCATTTCGCTCGACTGAAGCTCACAAGTTCTTTGGAAAAATAGCTAGGTTGATCGATCGATTCCCTGACCAAAAAGTGCTCAGAGATTGCGCAGTCTCCGACATCGATTGATCAGCACCTTCCCTATCAGTCGGCTGATTCCTATCCTATCTATTGAATGACCTCACCTCCGTCAGGGTGTCAGTCGGTCGGAATCAACAATCGATGGATCTGTCGCTGCAAGCCTTAAGAACCCGTTGCAATAGACTGTCAACCATGCGTGCCCTGGTCCGCAAATGGGCCCTAAAGAACGCAATCGACCATGGCGGCAAGGCACTTGAGGGGCCGGTCATCTCCAAGGCGATAGGCGAAGACCCAAGACTGAAGGAGAGATTGGGGGACCTTAGAAAAGTTGTCACCGAGGTTGTCTCCGAGGTGAATCTTCTCTCGTTGGACGAGCAGCGAAAGATGCTGACTCAGCTTGCGCCTGAACTTCTTGAGAGCAGAAGAATGGAGGAGAAGGCGCTGCCTCCCCTGCCGGAGGCTGAGATAGGGAAAGTCGTGACAAGGCTTCCCCCTGAGCCCAGCGGCTATATGCACATGGGGCACGGCATGAGCGGGCTACTCAACTACCTCTACGCCCAGATGTACGAGGGGAAGCTGTGGCTCAGGTTCGAGGACACAAACCCCAGAAAGGTCAGGAAGGAATACTACCTGAACTTCAAGAAGGGCTACAAGTGGCTTGGCATAGAATGGGACTACGAGAAGAGGAACTCTGATGACATGGAGATCTACTACGAAAAGGCAAGGGAACTGATCAGAAAAGGCTTCGCGTATACCTGCACATGTCCTGTTGATGAGGTGAGAAGGCGGAGGAGAGACCGCGTTCCATGTCAACACCGCGTTTGCACTCCAGATGCAGTCGTCGATGAATGGGAGCGAATGGTGTCAGGTGACTTTCAGGAGGGCGAGGTCACCCTCAGGCTGAAGGGGAACATGAAGAGCGACAACACGGTGATGAGGGACCCCACGCTCTTCAGAATCGTGTGTCACCCCCACCCATACGCAGAGGACAAGTACAGCGCCTGGCCGACCTACGATCTCGCTGCCGCAGTCGAAGATGCGATCTGCGGGATCACACATGTCCTAAGAAGCAGCGAGTTCGCTCTCCGCGATGAACTACAAGAACACATTCGAGGACTCTTACACCTGGAAAACCCTGTCATGATAGATTACTCGAGGTTCAACTTCAAGGGCACCCCGCTCTCGAAGAGGATGCTGAGACCCTTGGTGGAGGCGGGACTGGTCTCCGGCTGGGATGACCCCAGGATGCCCACGATCGACGGGGTTGAACGTAGGGGAATACTTCCCGAAGCGATCAGGGAATTCACGGTGACCCAAACCGGCATCACTCAGGCGACCAGAACCTACCACTGGGATCTCCTCTTCGCGGTGAACAGGAAGATCCTTGATCCGGTGACTAGGAGATACTACTTCGTTCCGCAGCCAGTGCCGTGTGTTGTCACCGATGCTCCTCAGGTACTCGCCACTCTCAGGAATCACCCGGACAAAGATCTCGGGACTAGAACCATCTCCACACACGGCCTCTTCTTTCTTCCCAAGGAAGACGTGTTGAAGTTTATGCCCGGTCGAATGTTGCGGCTGAAGGGCCTCTACAATATCAGTGTTGAGGAAACATCGGAGAGGGAGGTTAAAGCCCGGTTTCAAGGCGAGCAGCTGGTGCCGGATGTCCCTATAGTACAATGGGTGACGGACCGGAAGCTGGACGCAATTGTCGAAGTGATTGAGGACCTATTCGTCGATGACGAATTTAACGAGGGCAGTTTGCGAAGGGTGACAGGTTTCGCCGAGGAGGCCTGCTCCGAGATAGAGGTCGGCACCATTGTTCAGCTGGAGCGCTTCGGTTTCTGCAGGCTAGATCGCCGCGAAAACGGAACCCCGGTTTTCATCTTCGCCCACAGATAGCCTGCTTGGCGGGGCCCTAGATCTGTCTCTGCACAGCCATCTGAGCCAGTTCCACCAGACCCCGTGTGTCTCCCCGCAGATCAAGTGGGTTCAGAGAGCCCACGGCGCTCTGGGCGTAGTTCTTGGCGAGCTGCTCGATCTGAGAGATGGCGCCGCTCTCACTTACGACTTCGATGGCCGTCTTAATCTCGGATTCAGCGGCGTCACGTTTTCCCAGGAGGCTCAGGAGGATTTTTCTCGATCTGTCATCGCTCATCTCGATCGCCTTCATCAACACCAATGTCTTCTTGCCTTCTCTGATGTCGCTTCCAAGCGGTTTGCCCGTCAATGATTCGTCCCCAGCCACACCAAGGATGTCGTCCATGAGCTGGAAGCCGAGCCCCATGTTGAAACCGTACCGCTCCAATCCCTGAAGCTCTGCTTCTGTGGCTCCCCCGATCATTGCCCCCGACCATGCGCTCGCTCCAAAGAGCGCGGCCGTTTTCTTCGATGCCATGAGGAGGTAGTCGTCCTCCGTGACGCGGTTCGCTTTCTCGAAGAGTATGTCCATGGCTTGACCTTGTGAGAGCTCGGCTCCGGCGGCCGACAGCTTCCCGATGATGCGGAGTAGCCTGTCGTCGGAAACGGAGCCCCGGGACTCCAGAACACACAAGTAGGCCTTCGGCATCAGGAAATCTGCGGCGGTTATGGATATCGGGATACCCCA
>JBGVSY010000063.1:0-14012 GCA_041862235.1 Nitrososphaeria archaeon
TGTTCTTTGACGGATAGAGGCTGATACATGTTAGGTCCGAGATGCATCCTATGCTTCTTCCCTTGTACTCGGCTCCAACGGACTGAGCCGCTTCCTCGACGACTCGAACGCCGTGTCCGTGAGCTATCTCCATGATCTCATCAAGGTCCGCTGGGAGACCATAAAGGTCAACCGGTATCACAGCCTTCGTCTTCTCTGTGAAGAGCTTCTTCATGTCTTGAGGATCTATCGTGTACGTTTCGGGGTTGATGTCTGCGAAGACTGGTTTCGCTCCCACGTGAAGAACAACCTCAGCTGTCGCCACAAATGTCAAGCTCGGGAGTATCACCTCGTCTCCATGTTCAACGCCCAAAGCCATCAGGGAGGCGTGCAGCGCTGCTGTCCCGCTGGTCATGGCGTAGACGTGTTTGGCGTTCGTAAACTTGGACACCTTCTCCTCGAAGAGCCTGCAGAATCTCCCTCTTCCCTCCTTGTTGGTTAGCATGGTGCTCTCCATCACTTCCATGACGTTCGCCTTCTCCTCTTCACCGATCGTGGGCTCAGAGAGGGGTATCATTCTCAACCGCCTTCCCCGCAACCCGCTCCTGGTCTATAAAGGATTTAGGTCGGGTATCCTTCGAGCGGGGTGCGCAATGCCTCTGGACGCTTCGAAGCTCGCCTGCAAAAGAATCGCCGCGATCTTGCTTGAGGGCGGGGTAGTCGACGAGCAAGAGCTCGGCAGGCTGAAGTTTCGCGTGGCATCAGAGATGGGGCTATCCAGAATCCCGTCTAACTCGGAGGTCCTCGCCGTTGTTGAAAGCGGCCAAAGGGACGTTGTCAGGCCGCTCCTCAGGAGGAAGAAGGTGCGCACGCTGTCGGGGGTGTCCGTCGTCGCCGTCATGACGGAGCCTAGGGCATGTCCTCACGGAAGATGTAGCTACTGCCCCGGGGGACCCGACGAGAACGTTCCCCAGAGCTACACGGGCTTTGAGCCGGCGGCGATGAGGGGTATACAGCACCGCTTCGATCCATTCAGCCAGGTCTCCTCTCGAATCGACCAGCTACGTGCAGTCGGCCACGAGGTGGATAAGGTAGAGCTCATAATCATGGGAGGAACCTTCCCCTCTGCCCCTGTCTCGTACCAGGAGTGGTTCGTCAAGCGCTGCGTCGACGCGATCACAGGTAAGAGCTCGGTGGACTTGGAGCAAGCCAAGAGTAACGCGGAGACTGGTTTCAGGAAGAACGCCGGGATCACCGTCGAGACTAGGCCCGACTGGGCTAGTGAGAGGCAGGTTGACCAGATGCTGAGGATGGGGGTGACGAGGGTGGAGCTGGGCGTCCAAAACCTCTACGACGATATCTATCGATTGGTCGACAGGGGCCACACGGTTGAAGACGTGGCCCGGGCGTTCCAAGTCACCAGAGACGCGGGCCTAAAGATCGTTGCCCACATGATGCCGGGCCTACCGGCTTCAAGCTTGGAGAGAGATCTAGAGGGCTTCGGGGCGCTCTTCAACGACCCGCGGTTCAAACCCGACATGCTGAAGATTTACCCCTGCCTCGTGCTCAGAGGCACAAAGCTCCACGAATCTTGGCGCCGCGGAGAATACTCCCCGCTCAGCAACGAGGCGGCAGCAGAGCTGGTGGCCGAGATCAAGCGCATCACTCCTCCGTGGGTACGGATTATGAGGGTGCAGAGGGACATCCCAGCCAACTTGATAGAAGCCGGGGTCACAGCAGGCAACCTGAGAGAGCTGGCTCGGAAGAAGTTGAAGGAGCTCGGAGCTAAATGCCGCTGCATACGTTGCAGAGAGGTGGGGCACAGATTCCTCGCGGACCACGTTCTTCCCGATCCTGATGAGGTCAGGATACTTGAGACACACTACGAAGCCTCGGGGGGAACAGAGGTGTTTGTCTCCGCAGAGGATAAGGAATCCGACGTGCTCATCGGCTATCTTCGGCTGAGGATACCTTCTTCAGCGGCGCATCGACCCGAGGTCAAAGGTGAAAGGACGTCAATCGTGAGGGAACTCAGGGTACTCGGTCCATTGGTTCCCGTGGGGATGCCTCCGGATGGTAGGTGGCAGCACAGAGGGTACGGAGAAGCGCTCCTGCTTCAAGGCGAGACCATTTCCATGGAGGCCTACGACTGCCGCGAGATCCTAGTGACGAGTGCGCTTGGAACCAAGAGATACTACATGCGACGTGGATACCGGCACGATGGCCCATACGTGTCAAAGCGCCTCGATTGATGCGTAGAAGCGGAGTCTTGCAGCCCTCTGCGAAAGGTTTTTACACGTCGGCAAGGTTCACCGCAGGCCGACTGAAATCCCAGCCGGGGGTTTGAAGTCCATCAAAATGCAAGCGGACTGAGGATATTCGGAATGTCTGAGGAGCGGTCCCTTGGATCGATCGGTCGACGGCTGTCTGCTGACGTGGGGGGAGACCGGGTCCTCATAGAGATAATCGTCGTCACAACAGCTGTCTTCATGCTCTCCGCGATAATCCATTCCTCCTCTGCTCAGCCTAACATTTACTCCGACATAGCGAGCTTCTGGGGTCGAAGAGAGGTGGCGGAAGGCTTGATCCCCTACGTGGATTTTGTATTCGAATATCCTCAGCTTTGCGGCCTCATAACGTATGTCTCCGCTTCCATCGGCGGGACGCCTCAGGCTTACTTCACGATGATGTCCTTCTTTCTCTATCCCTTCACGATAGGCTCCGCCGTGCTGACGTATCTTCTAGCGAAGCTGAACGGATTCAACACCGGCAGGGTGTACCGATATTTTCTCCTCGCTCCGTCGATGATCATCTACTTGGTCTACAACTTCGACATCATCAACACGTTCTTTGTGCTGCTCGCGCTCTATACCTTCCAGCGAGGGAGAACGCTTCTCTCCGCTACTTCAATCGGCCTCGGCGTCCTGAGCAAGCTGACCCCCGTGTTGCTCATCCCTATCTTTGCGCAGAAGCTCAAGTCGGGGAGAAGGCAGCTGGCTTTTGTCCTCGTCGCCGTGGCGATCCCCGTTCTGGTCAACGCGCCACTGGCTGCGGTGAGCTTCGAGAACTGGTGGGGTGGATACAAGTGGCACATGGATTGGGGCCTTGAGAACAGTTGGCTTGTATTCCTATTTCCGGACTCGGGCTCATGGGGTACAGCCAAGCTATTCAGTCAAATCCTTATGCTGCTTGTGGTCGTACGGGTAATCGTCTGGAAGAACGACGACTTGATCCAGAAGTCGTTCGCGATGCTGGGGGGGTTCCTGCTCGCCACATACGTGTACACTCCTCAGATGAACTTGGTGCTTCTGCCTCTATTCGTCTTGAGCAGCGAGAGCTTTCTCCTCTTCTATCCTTGGGAGTTAGCTAACGCTTTCATAATCCTGTCATGGTTCACCGTCCCAACTCCCCCAGGACCAACTGCAGCCTACACTACACCCCAGTGGTCGGCACTAGTCAGAGCGTTTCTCTTGCTACTCATACTTGTGCAAGTAACCAAGGTCAGAGGTCGGACACTCTTGAGCTGGGTGACATCGAAATGGTAGCGAACCCCGACGAGCCTTCACTTGGAGAGGAGCGCAAAGAAGAAGTCAACACTGGACGGCAGGAGAGGCCGAAACCTTGGATTAAGGGTCTCTCACGCTCGAAGCTGTTTGACCTCGCTCCCGTGATCCTCGCCCTTGTTGTCCTAGGTCTGAAATTGATGATAATCAACACCCCCGGGCCTGAGCCAAGCGGAGGCAAGGGCTTCGTCTTTGATGAGGCCCACTATGTTCCAGCGATAAGGCAGATGCTGAATGGCTCAGCTGCCAACAATGAGCACCCTCCGCTCTCGAAAGGCTTGATGATGCTTGGCGTGGTCGTCTTCGGAGACAACCCCGTGGGGTGGCGCATAAGCATCGTGATATGCTCGGCAGTTTCCGTTGCCCTGCTTTACTACGTCATCCTCGAACTCACGAAGAACAAACTCGTTGCATTTGCAGCGTCCGTCATATTCGCCGCAGACGTGATGTCGTTCAACATCGGTCAAATAGCGATACTGGACTCCCCGGCCATGGCTTTTTCCCTAGCCACGGCCTTATTCTTCCTCAAGAAGAGACACATCTTGGGCTCCATCTTTCTGGGCCTCGCTTTTCTGTGCAAACTCACCTCCATCTTCATAGTTGTCGGACTTCTGGCCTATCTCTTCTTTTCCAAGCCCCTCAAAAAAGGAGAGCTCACAAAGCATGTCTCTAACTGGATCGAAGTCCTGGAGAAGTACTTCTTCATAGGACTAATCGTGGGCATGGTCGGCCTCTGGGCTTACGATGCCTACTACGGCGCATTCAACACACCACTTGAACACCTCGACTTCATGCTGAGCTACCACTCCTCTCTGAAATATCAAAACGCCAGCGAGGTGGTCTTCCCCCTACCGATTCCCCCTGGGTCTCTCACAAACTCTTGGACGACATATTTCCCACCAGCAGCCTACTTTGTGACAACCGTCACAGAGTCTGCCAACGGCCAAGTCGTCAAAGAGTATCACCCCATCGCCTACTACGGTATCTACAGCCCCATATGGTGGACCATCTGGGCCCTCGTTCCGATCGGGATCCACAGTCTGTACAGATACTTCAGGAACGGAGAAGTTTCAAAGGTCGACCTCTTCATCCTGATGTGGATCGCAGCGACCTTTCTGCCGCACGTTGCCTTCGCCTACATCATGCAGCGATGGGTCTACACCTTCTACTTTTACGACACAATACCTGCGCTCTGCATCGGTGTCTCCTACTACCTAACAAGGCCAGGAGTGCCCAAGATAACCATCATAATCGTAACCGCAGTACAACTCTTCTGGTTCTTCAACTTCTTCCCCGTGAGATCCCAACTCCACACAGACATATTGCTCTCCCTCGGGCTCAGAGCTTAAGAGGCAGCAGCGGCTTTCTATTCAGCGAATATTGGAACGGGTTCGAAGATGGAGAGGAGGCTGTCAAGTCTTGAAGCTGGATCAAGCGGAGGAGGCCATCAGGGAGGCCGTGGCTAAGCAACAGACGTTCGTCGTCTTCGGAAAGTGTACTGTCAGGTACCAGGGTAGAAGCGCGTCAACGCTGGCCGAGGGGGAGAGAGTTCTCCTAGTGAAGCAGGACCGCTCAGTTCTCCTCCACAGACCTTTCGGGTACGAACCAGTCAACTGGCAGCCCCCCGGCTGCACCATAGAGGTCACGACGAACGATGCCGAACTAGTCTTTCTCGCCGCCAGGGCCAGGCCCCACGAAAGGTTGGTCGCCGCTTTCTCAGAGATCAGCGGAATAGAGGCTCACCGTCTCGAAGACGAGGCTGAGTTCAGCATGTATGCCACAGAGGAAGAGATGAAGAGAGCGGTGCTTCTCCGCCCAGAACTTATTGAAGACGGCTTCAAGTCACTGGAGGAAGAAAGGAGAGCCGGACCCTCGGGCTTCATCGATGTCTTCGGCGTGGACGCAAAGGGAAACCTCGTGGTCGTGGAGCTGAAGCGGAGAGCCGCTGACAGAGCCGACATTCGCCAGGTCGAGAACTACGCCAGGAAAGTACGTAAGGAGCTGGGAAGAAAGGTGAGGGCTGTGATCGCGGCTCCGTCGTTGAAGAAGGCGGCCGTTCCGCTTCTGAAGGCTCATGGAGTCGAATTTAGATGCCTGACCCCTCGAAGATGCAGAGAATTCCTGGCGAAAGATGAGGGCCTCGACAGGTTTTCTCGACAGGTACCATGAATCACTGTTCTTTTCCGTAAAACATTTGTACGTAGACTATGTTGTTTCCCCGGATCAAGACGCTGGAGTACTGAACCTTCTTATCGTCCTTGCCAAACTCAACGGCCTTCTCCATAACAATATTCATGTAGCTGTCGCAGTCAACCATCGTGCCCTTGTACACAGAATCGTTCTTCAACGTCACCCTCACCTCACGGTTCACGTGTTTCATCATGGCAGACAAAGGCTTCTTTCCTGTGTCCAAAGTCATCACCGCGACCAGCGTTCGACCCCCGCGCACACTCAGTAATTAAGCATTGTCAGAGATCTCTGACTCATATGATCGCGTCCATCTCGGAGAAGCAGATGCTGCACATCACTCTTCCTCCTCCACCAGGTATTGAGTAGAGTGGCGCGCCGCAGACTGGGCATGATGGCTGAGAGTTGTCTCTAGCATAGATCTCTCTTCCACACGAGCTGCACTTGGTGGCCTTGAGCTCGTTTATGCCACCACAGTGTGAGCATACCTCGTCCACTCCTCGGCTCACAACCTTTAGCATAACCGTTGTCTTGGAAACCTCAGGGGCTTCCTGCTCAAGGGTTTCTTGACGCGGAGTCGATGCTTCACCGGCATAAGGCTCGGCCTGTGGGATTTCGGGCAAGGTGAAGAGGTCTCTTGGAGCTGTATCCATGTACAGGTTGGAGGGTTCTTGCTCGATCATGTTCAACGCGTGGCTCTCCTGCTCCTGCCGTAGCACACTGAACTGTCTCTTTGAGACGAAGAGCCCCAGTCCACTGGCAGCCGCTCCGATTACCACCATGATGAAGAAAACCGGCGGCATGCCGGGCCCTATTGGCCCGAGCATTCCTATCAACTCCTGATTTCCTGAGAGATACAATATCGTGGATCCGAACACCAGAAAGAGCCCAAAGAAAGTGAGAGCCAGCCCCGCCACGGTGAGGATACGCACGTCCAAGCATCTCTCGGATTTTATGCGAACCTTCAGCGGGGGCTGAATCTAATAAGGTTTTATCTCCCAATTCCCATGAACTATCGCCGAAAGCACCTTCTCCGCGTTCTGGGCGATAGACCATCTTCGGCGGAAGAACTCCAGCAAGTTCGTAACATCTCGCCTCAGCAGGTGAGCTGCTTCCCTGTGCCCGGTGGGAACCCATTGAGGCCAGTCTATGAGTGTAACGTCAAGCCCCGGCTTGACCAACACGTTGTGAGCACTCATGTCGCTGTGCACGACACCCGCCTTGTAGGCTTTGGCAAGGTTACTCAGAACCTTATTGAGGACAAGCCTGGGTTGATCGAGCTCCACTACATCGGCGAGCTCAGTTCCAACAAAAACCTCCGTAACAACCAAGTGCCTGTTTCTTGACTCAGGCTTTGGCACATCGACTCCAGCCCGATGCAGCATCTTCAAGGCACGATACTCTGTGGCAGCAGCCCTCTTTGACGCTATGAGGTTGCTATGCTCTTCCGCCAGATATCCCCTAACCCGCGCATATCGCGTGAAACTGGGACGGCCGATTCGAAAGAACTTCAGCGCCAACCTCTTATCTCGAGGTGAGATGCCTTCATAGACATCTGATTCCTTCCCCACACCCAGGGACTTTCCGAGACCCTCTACCAAGTTCTTCCTCACAACCACCCTGAGTGCAAGAGCATCCAGTCCAAGATAATTCAGCACGTAAGCTGCTCGTCCTCGAGAAGGCATCCAGATAAGTCGTCGACGGTGCAGTCTTCTCAGCCTGTACCTCACCTCATCCCTGTGTAGGCCACAGCTGGCTACTATCAACTCCTCTGGCACGCGTTGAAACTTCGATATGTTTCTGTCCAGCGCTGCCAACACCTTGAAGTCAAAGTCCTCCAACCTTCTGAATTCGTCGGCCAATTCATGCAGGGACACTTCGGTCCCCCCCGATAGAGTACTCCGTACTTCGTCTGCAGCGGCTCACAAGGCCAAGGTCGCTGGGATGAGAGAGGACATCCGACTGCATTCTCGCCATGCTACTTTGCAGGCTGAGCCCACGCCGGCGAGATCTTCTCAACCAACACCGTCACTTTCTCTGTGATAGTGGCGATTGTCATTAGGTCCGATATGTACCCTGCGATACCGAGCCTGCCATCTTGTCGACGGTAGGCCGCCATGACCTCCGTTCCTTCCTTGGTCTGGATGAAGAGGAAGGCCCTGTCACCAGTAACCACTGTCTCAACGTTGCCCTTCGTGTGTGTCTTTATTGCCTCCTTAATTTTGTCGAGAGTGTCCTTAACCATCATGGGGGACACGTCCGAACTCATCTCAACTCTCCAGAGAGGCATACAACATCTCGGGCCACCACTTTCCATTCTCTTTTAAAGCTTTTTACAACGACGGTGGGCAAGCGCTTGGGCGAAGGTCTTGCCTAACCTCTACCCGTACGGAAAAGTGCCGATAGAAGTTCTGAGGAAGAAGGTGCTTCCTTACGTCGGTGCATCTAGAAGCGATGTCCTCCTCGGCCCGAAAGCTGGCGAAGACGCTGCAGTGCTGAGCCTGAACGGTCAAGTGATTGTAGCAGCAAACGACCCCGTGACGGGAAGCAGGGATCTTGTAGGCTACCTGGCTGTACACGTCAACGCCAACGACGTCGCTGTGCGAGGAGTTCGACCGAGATGGTTTTCCTCCTGCATCCTTCTCTCCCCCAGCAGCTCGATGAAGGATTTGGAGACGATAGTCGGGCAGGTACACAGGGCAGCAAAGTCGTTGGGGGTCGCCGTGGTGACCGGTCACTCAGAGGTGACACCGGGCCTGGTCAACCCCATAGTTGTCGGCGAGATGATAGGTGTCGCTGAAGACGGTCGCTACGTGACCACAGGGGGAGCGACGCCCGGCGACGTCATATTGATGACTAAAGCCGCTGGCCTCGAAGGAACCGCCATACTCGCAAGGGATATGCGCGGAGTGCTCAAGCGAACCTTCAGCCCCCGGCTGCTAAGGCAGGCAGCCCTCTTCCGAAGACGCATAAGCGTGGTCAACGACGCCCTGACAGCCTTCAACACAGGAGGCGTGACGGGGCTTCACGATCCCACAGAGGGAGGCATTCTAGGGGGCCTGTATGAGGTGGCTGAAGCCTCACACTGCGGTTTCTCGGTCTACGAAGACAGGATACCCGTGGAAAGGGAGACGAGGGCGATATGCAAGTTCTTCGACGCCGATCCCCTTAGGCTAATGGGATCCGGCGCTCTCCTCATCTGCGCAAGACAATCATCTTCAGATGAGATAATCCAGCGGCTCAAGAGGAGACGCATCGCCTGCTCAAGGATAGGCCAGGTCCATCGAGGTAGAAGACGTGCCCTGATTCGCCGCGACGGCTCGGAGATCAGGGTCCGAGAGGCGGAGGACGAGTTGTGGAGAATCCTCTCCGAGTCGACGTGATGACTGGCGCTGAGACCCGTCTCTGTGAGTCCGGCTAAGCTGCTCATGCGTTAGGCAGCGCCGCGGGCCGTGCCTACAACTGATCCCGGGAAGATTGATTAGTCTGCACAGACAGCCCAGACCCTAGTCTTCGGCCTTGCCTCAAGTCTGCCCGAAATGCCTCAGCATACAAGTGGACCTCGACTGGAGAACATATCTAGGCGGTTTTTCCGTTCGCCGATATGTCTGCAGCGAGTGTGGCTACGAGGGACCAGTCATCCTCGAGGTTTCTCACGGAGAGCTGAAGAGGATAAGAGAAGACAAGATGAAGGAGGTCGGAAAGGAAGGGCAGGAAGGCAAGGAACCTCCGGAGGATGATAGGCGAGAAACTACATGAAGGCCTGATCCATGTGCCGCCCACATGAGCAGTGCCTGGTCGAGGGGATATTGCTGAGTGCGTCCGCCAGCAGACGCTTCACCTTGTCCACGTTCTCAGCCATGGTCTTGACCACCTCCTCAGCACTCACGGGCTTGTCAGCCCAGACATCGTAGTCTGTGATGGCCGCTATGGTGCAGTAGCACATCCTCGCCTCACGGGCCAAGGAAACCTCGGGAATGAGAGTCATGCCTACGATCTCTGCTCCCCATGACCTGAACATCTTGGACTCAGCTCTTGTCGAGAACCTCGGCCCCTGAATGCAGACATAGGTCCCACCTCTCCGCAGTGGGATCCTCAATTCTGCGGCTGACTTCTGCAGAATATCCATGAGCTCGGGGCAGAATGGATCGGCCATAGAGACATGGGCGACAACCCCTCCATCGTAGAAAGTCCCCTGTCTCCCCCAAGTTCGGTCTATGAACTGGTCCGGAAGAACAAGCTCACCAGGCTCATAATCCTCCTGCAGGCTTCCGACAGCGCTTGGGGCCAGAACCCTCTCCACACCAAGCTCCTTCAGAGCCCAGATGTTCGCCCTGAAGTTTATGGCGTGAGGTGGGATCGAGTGCCTTTCGCCGTGCCGAGGAAGAAAAGCGACCTTCAGCCCCTTGTACTCGCCTATCTCTATGGGTGCGCTTGGCTGCCCGAAGGGTGTGTAGACTTTCTTCTTCTCGGAAGAGGTGAACATCCCTGGGTCATAGATGCCTGACCCACCGATTATCGCTATCGCCACCTTGTCGCTTGTCTTCAAGGCTCGTGCCCCTAGCTGTCGGCCGCCGTTGACCTATTAAGCTCTAGGATATGTCGGCTCTAGGCGATCATCCTGGAAGACCAGTCGTTCGCTAGCCGGCAGCTCTGACAGGATGAGATCTCCTTCAGCACCGAGTGAAGCACCCTGCCCACAACCTCCAGGCTTCTGGCACTCACCTTGTCGGGCGTATCCTGCAGTGTGTGCCAGTATGGATAGTCGAAGTCGATCACATTCACAGCCGGCAACCCCCTCTCGATGTAGGGCACGTGGTCGTCGTCGATAGTGTACCGAACACTGTCGGGAAAGTGTTGACCGTAGCCCAGCTTCCTGGCCGTCGACCAAATGAGATCCACAAGCTCAGGTGCCGAAGACTGAGAGTAGCCCTCACGGAATATCTCCAAGTCCTTGTCGCCGACCATGTCCACAACGATCACGCCGACCAGCCTTCGCATCTCCTCCTCCGTCAAGCCCTCTGCATGGTGCCTTGACCCGATGAAGTACTCGTCCAACGTCAGCCCGTAGTCCTCCCCATCGTAGAAGACCAGCCTCACCTCCACCAGGAGGCTCTCGTGCCGAAGCACCCTAGCCAGCTCAAGGAGAACAGCGACGCCGCTGGCTCCATCGTTGGCTCCCAGTATTGGCTGGTGCCTTTTCGCCGGATCTGTCTCTTGATCAGCCCTCGGCCTCGTGTCGAAGTGAGCGCCCAGGATCACGAGCCTGCTGCCTCTCCATCCTGTGATCCCTATGACGTTAGTCATGTTGAACGAGGTGCCTTCGTGATCGGCGAAGTTGAACTCCTGCTTCTCCACCTCCAAGCCAAGATCCCTCAAAGTTGTCTCTACGTATTCCACTGTGAGCTCGTGAGCCCTTGTTCCAGGTGGCCTGGGTCCCAGATCGGTTTGGTGGAGCAGATCCGAGAAAGCCCTCTCACCCGAGAACTCTGCCCTGAAGGTAGGGAAGCTCTCAGTGGTAGTGGTCGCGGAGCTGCTGGCTGTCAGGGTTGTTGATGAACTCGACGGACCGGGCGACCTCGTAGACGGCGTGGCTGGCGTGGTTAGGATCTGGGAGCTAGATCTCTGCTCTTCAGCATTCGGAGTGAAAAGTGATAGGGCAGCCAGAGCCAGGAGCAATAGGGCTAGAAGAACGGTCGATAGAGTAACGATCGTGTGTCTGCTGCGTCCAGCCAATTTAGCTCTACTCAGATATCTGTCCGCGTTCGCTCGTAGTCAAAGTGCGTCTGAAACGATTAACCTCCCCGGGCTATTTCTTCTTGAACACAGGCAGAATACCCAAGGAGAAAATGTCCTTCTGAGCAGAGCCCTCAACAAGGATTGCCGCCTTCTTCACAACTTTGCCCCCGGCCTCCGTGGCAAGCTTCTCCATCCCATCGATGGTTTGCCTTGTGCTCACTATGTCATCAACGATTCCGACCCTCTTTCCATCAAGCCACTTCCTATACCGGCCGTCGATGAAGAGCTCCAGCTTCTCTGCCGACGTGATCGGCTTGAAAGAGACGCTGATCGGGTCGAGCATGTAGGGTTTCCGCTCCTTCCTGCAAACGATGTAGTGCTGATGCTCGAGGTTCTTCGCTAACTCGTGGACCAACGCGATGCCCTTGCTCTCAGACGTTATCAAGACCTCGCAATCCCTTAGGTGGGGCGTTAGCTCCTCCACGCAATGGCTTATGAACTTCCTGTCCCCCAAGCTATCGAAATAGGCGATCCAGGTGTCGGGAGAGACCTGGACCAGAGGTAGCCTACGCTTGAACCCTTTCACGTCAAGCTCGTAGAACTCCTGACCAGTATAGGGGAACACAGTCGACATAGGAACCAGCTGGCATCAAGCCAAAGTCCTTTAAACTTTTTCCACGTCACCGCAGGGCATCAAAACGCCTTCTCGATCAATCTGCGGTCAACCTGGGGTCCAAGGCTTAAATAGCACCAACTTCCGCGGGAGCCAAGAAAGAGACTGTGTTCGACGCGCTCATTCGACTGACCGCCGAGTAGCCGGTTGATTCTCGCGTTTCACAGCAAGCTTCCGAGGAAAACAGCATGGCAGTTACGTTTGCAGACCTGAGCATCAGGCAAGAGATCATGAAGGCTATCAAGGAGAACGGCTTCCACGATCCGTTCCCGATCCAAGTCGAGACCATACCCGCGATGATGGCGGGAAGAGACGTGGTGGGCCAAGCGCAGACCGGAACGGGCAAGACGGCGGCGTACGGCGTGCCCGTGGTTCAACGGTTGAACACCGACGAGAGGAGGGTTCAGTGCATCGTCTTGGTTCCCACCAGGGAACTCGCGATGCAGGTTGCCCGAGACATAAATCATCTCGGGAAATACCTCCATGTTCAGGTGGTCCCTGTCTACGGCGGCCAGCCAATCGAGAGACAGATCACCATGCTCCGTCGGGGCGCGGAGGTTGTGGCGGGGACCCCGGGCAGGACAATCGATCACCTGCGTCGAGGAACTCTCAAGCTCGACGGGGTGCACACGGTGATCCTTGACGAGGCAGACAAGATGCTTGAGATGGGTTTCCGAGAAGACGTGGAGTTCATACTCCGTCACACACCCCGAAGCCGGCAGACAGCCCTGTTCTCGGCGACCATGCCAGAGGAGGTCAGGGAACTCGCAGCGAAGTACATGAAGAACCCCGAGGAGATCCTCGTCAGCCGAGACGAGATAGCCCTCGAAGAGATAGACCAAAGATACGTCATGATAGACGAGAGGAACAAGTTCAGTTTCCTGTGCAATCTAGTTGAGGCCCAGGACATCCGGCGGGCCATCATATTCTGCAGGACAAGGATAAGAGCAGCCCGCCTCGCGGTCAGTCTGAGGCGAAGGCGGTTCTCAGCGGCCGCCCTCCACGGAGGGATGACGCAGTCCATGCGAGACCGAGTGATGAGGAGCTTTAGGAACAAGGAGACGAGGCTCCTCGTCGCCACGGACCTGGCGGGTAGAGGACTGGACATCGACGACATCAGCCACATCATAAACTACGACATCCCCATCTACCCACTAACGTACTTCCACAGGATCGGAAGACCGGCCAGAGCCGGCAAGACCGGCATATCCATCACCTTCGTCGCTCCTCAAGAGCAATACGACCTAGACCAGATACGCAGCTTCACCAACACCAGCATCCGACCGCTTGACCAAATCGATCGATCGATCGATCAACGCTTGACACCCCGGTCGGTGAGTCAGGAAGCCACGTCCACCTCCGTTCGACAGAACGAGGAGTACGATGTCACCATAGAAGACACCAGCCGAAGGGGAGACGGAGTTGCCAGGATAAATGGATTAGTAGTGTTCGTTCCCGAGGCGAAACCCGGGGACAGGGTCAGGGTCCGCGTGCTCACGACGACACGGAACTTTGCCACCGCGGTGATCGAAGGCACCTCCCCTACCCGTCACGAGGATGACGAGGAGGTCAGCCGCCCATGGTTCTACCGCGGCATAAGACGCATCGGCAGCTGATGGATCGATCGGCCGCGATGTTTCGTCGACATCTCCTCGCGAATACCGTACTACGACCTTCGGGAGTCCATAACCCAGTGGTAAGTGTCTAGGGCGTTCTTGCCACTTTGTTCTATGTCTAGTTATTGAGGATGTGAAAATCGGTCGATCTAAGGAGTCACCTCTGCAAGATCAAATGAAGAACCTCTTCCTCTTGAATGTCATCTGCCAGTCTTGTCAAATCAACGTTTTCTCGAAGGAAGGGGCCTCGTATAT
>JBGVSY010000064.1:0-3979 GCA_041862235.1 Nitrososphaeria archaeon
GAGATCATCCTCGTCGTTCTTGCACATGTCTCCTTCACCTATCCCTTCGTTGTCCGGACGACCACAGCCTCCATAGAAGGAGTGGATCCTGAGCTTGAGGATACGGCGCGAACTCTCGGAGCCAGCCCTTTCTCGGTCTTCCGAACGTTGACCCTTCCTCTCGCGGGGAACGCCCTCTTCGCTGGAGCGCTGATGGCATTCACGCGCAGCATGGACGAGACGGGGGCGACGATAGCGGTCGCTCAGAACGTGAGGACGGCTCCGCTCCTTCTTGTTGACTGGGTGCAAGGGGCTCAAGCAGGCTCCCTGCCTGTCTCCAGGGCGGCTTGGGGATGCGTCTGGCTCACGGCGGCGTCTTTCGCCGCTATGCTCGTTTCGAGGTGGGCCTCGCGGAGAAGGTGAGAAAATGCCTGACCTCGCATTCGTCGACGTGAGAAAGAAGTTCGGAAACGTGGTTGCGCTCAGGGACGTGGACCTCCACGTCGTGGACGGGGAATACGCAGTGGTGCTGGGCTCAACGGGCGCGGGAAAGACGACACTGCTTCGGGTCGCGGCCGGGATCCTAGATCCCGACGCGGGTGAGGTGCAGATAGACGGAGAGACAGTGAATCATGTGCCTCCCGAGGACCGTGAGGTTGGTTACTTCCCCCAGAGCTACGCTCTCTTCCCCCATATGACGGTCCAAGAGAACGTTGAGTACGGTTTGAGGGCGAGAGGAGAGAGTCGAGAGGAAGCACTGGAGCGAGCCTTGGAGGTTCTGCAACTGGTCGGTCTGGCGGCGAGAGCACAATCTCTGCCTAGCGAGCTGAGTGGAGGCATGCAGCAGAGGGTTGCCCTAGCACGTGCTGTCGCTCCTGGATTCAAGATCCTCCTCTTCGACGAGCCGCTCGGCGCCCTGGACGCAATCCTGAGGATCGAGCTACGACACGAGTTGAGGCTTCTCGCTCGGAGGCTGGGTGCCACAGTTCTTCACGTGACCCATGACCAAGAAGAGGCTCTTTTCGTCGCAGACAAACTCGTCGTCATGCGCAAGGGAGTCATCATGCAGGTTGGGGATCCACAGGAGGTCTATGACCAGCCAGACAGCATATTTGTCGGCAACTTCGTGGGTGAGATGAACTTCCTCGAGGGAATGGCAACGGCTGACGCGAATGGTTCAGGGGTCTTTGAGTCGAAAGCCCTGACCCTGAAATTGCCTGATGGCCGTTGGGTTGAGGGGAGGCAGGTGGTCCTGGCTGTTCGCCCTGAGGACGTGCGTCTTGGCTTGACAGCCGCGCGTGGAGATAACGTTCTCCGAGCCAGGGTGGTGTCCACAACTTTCTCCGGCGGCGTTTATCGTGTAAGAGTTCTCCTGCCGGGCGATCGTACCTTGACGGTGAAGACTCCTCACGTTCCGGGATTCAGGCCACCGGAATCGGGTGAGGAGATCGACGTCCAGCTCCATCCCTCAAAGCTCTTGGTGTATCCCTATCCCCCGCAGGGACTCCTAAAGGCGCTGGAATATGATTAGAGGGAAACGATTTGCCAGACGTTAGATTGGTGAACGTCTCCAAGAGGTTCGGACCGATCCAGGCCCTCACGGACATCAACCTCAGAATTGAGGATCGGGAATACATCTCAGTCATTGGGCCCAGCGGATGTGGAAAGACAACTCTGCTTAGAATAATAGCTGGTGTCATTGGACCCGACAGTGGTGAGGTCTGGATCGATGAAAGGCCTGTGAACGGAGTTCCACCTGAGGATCGAGGCATGGCATACGTATTCCAGAACCTCCTGCTATTCCCTCACATGAATGTCATCGACAACGTCAGCTACGGTCCGATGATAAGGAACAGAGGCCGACGTGAAACGTCTCGTGTCGTGAGCGACATCCTCCGTTTGATGGATCTTCACCTTCGAGGAGAGGCCTCGCCCTCTGAGCTGAGCAGAGGGATGCAGCAGAAGATCGCGCTGGCCCGCTCTCTGGCATCAGGCTCCAGCCTTCTCCTGCTGGATGAGCCGCTCAGCACACTGGACACGAGAGCTCGATACGAGCTGCGGCACGAGCTTCGTGACTTGGTCAAGGATGTGGGTCTGACCGCGATCCATGTGACCCACGATCAAGACGAGGCCATGTCTGTTGCAGATCGTGTTGTCGTCATGCGGAAAGGAAGCCTCGTGGACAGCGGCAGCCCTATAGCCCTCTATGAACATCCAAGCACACCGTTTCTGGCAAGGTTTCTAGGGGGAGAGTGCAACTTCCTAGAGGGGGTTATCACCTCCAACAAGGAAGACTTCACGGAGATCGCGGTAGGCGATCTGTTGTTTCAAGGACCCCCGAGTGCTCTGGAGATCGGAGAGAGGACGCTGATAGCCATCAGGCCTGAGCATCTCACAGTTGATTCAGGAGCAAGCATCGGGATCCGTGCAAGCATAGAGAATGCGCAATACCTCGGCGTCTTCACGTGGTATCGGCTCAGGACAGAATCAGGCTTGGAGATGATCGCCAAGAAATTTTCAGGGGAGCAGGTTTTTATGTGCGGTGACAAAGTATCAGTTTCGATGGACGGACGAGCCGTAAACTTGTTCCCAGTTCCAAGAGAAGGTGTAAAGGAGGCGACGAGCATTGAGTGACAGGCTTCTACGGTGGTTCGAGAAGCGGGTGGAAGCCGAGACCGTTCGAAGGCTCAGAGAGCAGATGGAGCTGGTGCTGAAGACATCCAGGAGCTGCAATGAGGCCCTGAAGGAAGCAGTGGAGGGCAAGGCAAGGGAGGCAGCAAACAAGTGCCTCGAGGCTCAAATGCTTGAACGAGAGGCCGACACCCTTCGAAGGGGAATAATAGATAAGGTCGCAGCCGGAGAGCTGCCGGCTGAGGACCGAGACGACTTCATGAGGCTCGCAAGACTCATCGACCTGGTTGCCGACTGGTCCTTGGAGTCATGTCGCACACTTCAAGTCATCGGGCCACGATTCGCGATGATCCTCAGTGCGTCTCCGCTCGAGAAGAAGATGCTGAATGAGTTCAGGGATAACATTCTCTCCTGCGTCGAGAAGCTGAAACAGAGTCTAGACGAACTGTTCAGAAGAAACGTGGATAGGGCTCTTGAACTCGCAGACGAGGTGGAGCGAGCCGAAGAAAAGGTCGATGAGCTGTACCAAAAAGCTCGCACGACCTTCCTTGCAAGCAAGCGTGGAGAAGTCTCGGCAGGAGAGGTTGTGGTTCTCGGTGAGCTGCTGGACGCGTTGGAGAACGTGGCAGACCGGTGCGAAGACTCATGTGACCAGATCAGGGTCATAGCCGTCCGCGCTGTCGCGTGAAAGCAAATCGGTAGTCGCGTGAGAAAACATCGCTATTGTGAGTTCACTTTGGACGATCGATCGAGTCGCTAGGCTCTTAATACTTCTATCTTCTCCCCGCTCTTGACTCTCCGGAAGATCGAGGGATCTCCTACTACCTTTGCGAAAACGTTTACAGGGCTGTAGGCTCTGGGCTTATCGCCTTTGCTAACCGGCGTTGGTCCGAAGAATATGCAGAAACCGTTCCCCGCGGGCCAATATGCTATGTCCCCGATCTCTACGTCCTGCTGAGCGTTCTCGGCTTCGACTTTTACCGGTATGTCGAAGTATACTTCGTCTCCCCAACGGTTCGCTGAGGACTCGATGGGCAGAGCTTTCCAGACAGCCGCCACCGTCTTCGGGTTCAATTCCTCTAAGAGCTCAGCGATCACTTCTCCCGTGGACTCTGTCGAGATCTTTACGCGCCTAATCATGTTCCGTTCCTCGAATCGATCGATTCTAGCCAACTCCTTTCGGTGATCAGCTCTAGCGTTCAGTCGTCCTAATTAATCTGAGTTCCCCGGTGAACGCCGCATCCAAGACGCCCTTCATGTACCTCTCAATGTCTCCCTTTTCAGCATCCAATGGTATAGGCATATTCAACAATTTCATCTTGAGCTGCGGGTCCTTGGCCGCACCAAGCATTCTCTCCAAGTGTTTTCG
>JBGVSY010000065.1:0-8620 GCA_041862235.1 Nitrososphaeria archaeon
AGAAGAAGGAGAAGAAACCAGAAGTCCCACCTATCATAATCACATCGATGCCTCCAGACTACGAGACGATCGAGGAATACTGGATCAAGGAACCCTTCGCCAAGGTGATCGTAGCTCAGCCCCCCGAGAAGGGGATCTCGCCTCGGTACTTCATCGATGAGATAACGCTGGCCGAGAACGAGAACAAGGCCTTCAAAAAGATCCTTGACATACTGGCCAAGGAGCTCAACCCCCCCGAGATAGGGAAGGAGGAGGATGTTCGGAAGGAGATCGTGAGCGGAGCTCAGAAGCTGATTAAGAAGTACAAGAGAGTCTTCGGGAGGGTCGAGGAGTCCTCCTGGTTCAGGGTTCTCTACTTCCTCGAGAGGGATATGCTTGGCTTCGGGCACCTGAACACCATCATGGAGGACTACAGGGTTGAGGACGTGAGCTGCGACGGCGTCGGCTCACCCATCTACGTCTGGCACAGGAAGTATGAGAGCATCCCCACCAACGTCCAGTTCATGAGCAGGGATACGCTGGATGACTACATCATCAAGCTGGCTCACAAGTCTGGCAAGCACGTCTCGTCGGCGTTCCCGATCGTTGACGCCATGCTCTACGGCAAGCATAGGTTGGCAGCCAGCTTCAGGGACGAGGTCTCGCCGAGGGGGTCTACTTTCACCATCAGGAAGTTCAGGGAGGAACCCTTCTCGATAATAGACCTGATAGAGACAGGCACGATGTCGACTGAGATGGCTGCCTACTTCTGGATGCTCTTGGAGAACAAGGCCACCGTCATATGCATAGGGGGAACCGGAAGCGGCAAGACAACGTCCCTGAACGCGCTCTGCTGCCTCATCAAGCCGGGAACGAAGATCGTGACCGTGGAGGAGACGGCTGAGCTGAACATGCCCGTTGAGAACTGGGTTCGCTTCGTCAGCAGGGAGAGCTACGGCCTCACAGGCACCAAGGTCGGCCAGATCTCTCTCTTCGACCTCGTCCGCACCTCCCTCAGGTACAGGCCCGACTACCTCATTGTGGGAGAGGTCAGGGGTGAGGAGGCCTTCGTCCTCTTCCAGGCCCTGGCGACTGGTCACGGAGGACTCTCAACTCTACACGCCGAGAACCTAGACTACGCGGTGAAGCGTCTGACGAGCACACCGATGAATATAGCTGAGTCCTATGTCCCCCTCATGAACTGCTGCTGCCTCATCGAGCGTGTCGCCCTCCCCCTCGAGAGGGGAGGCCTCACCTTCGGAAGGCGGATGAGAAGCGTGTGGGAGGTCCTCGACTACGGAAAGTACGCCAACGTCAGTGAGTGGAACCCCAACCAAGACGACTTTCAGACGGACTTCAGAAGCAGCTACATACTCGGAAAGCTGGCTGCCAGGCTCGGCAAGAGCAGAAAAGACTTCATGAACGAGATGGAGCAGAGGATGGCCGTGCTCCAATGGATGCTGGAGCGAGGGATAAGGAGCGTCAAGGACGTGAGCATGGTCGTCGCAGAGTACTACTCAAACCCCGAGATGGTCTACAACAGGATCACAAGGGAGCCCTCAGCGGAACCGATGGAGGAGGAGGTCCCAGCCGAGGAGATCCTTGTCCAGCCAACTCCTCTGCCTACCATGCCGGAGCGGCAGGTGGATGAAGCGGCTCCTGAGCCTCCGCGCGAAGAAGTCCTGTCAGCGGCAGAGACTGCAGAAGAAGTTGCCACCGAACCAACGTCAAAGGAGGCAGACGCGGCGATAGGAGACTTAGAGGACTCGATGGTGAGGATAATGGACCTCATCATGAAACATGGAGGCACAGCCACCGTTGAGGTGGCTCTCAAGGAGACCGGCATGGACAGAGACTTGTTCTGGAAATGCATCAACGTGCTGAAGGACCTAGGCTACGTCAAGATGAAGGGCTTCATCATAATGTCCCAGCTCTAGCTGCGCGGGAACAGCGCCTCTATTCACGGCTGATACCCTGTATGTCAACACGCTCGGCTCCGGCGTCCCCCTGGGAGGTCCACGCTGTAGACCTTCCGGTGCCGTCGCAGAGGATCGTCGAGTTCTTCATCAAGCTGAAGAGAACTCCAACCGCTCTTCACGACGCAGCCGAAACGATAAGAAAGCATGACATCAACATCCACAAGGGAACGCACTTCCTGACACCCGACAGAAGTCGCATGGTCTGGGTCTTCTTCGCCGATGTGGGAAAGGAAACTGATGTGCACCACGTGGCCAGCACCATCCTGGCCCTGGATTGCGTGGAGGAAGTCAGGGTTGAGGACGGCTGTGTTGACGTGTTTCTCTTTCCGCCCGTCTTGGAGGGGAGCCGATGGCTTCTGCTGGACGGGGCAGCTCTGGAGAAGATGGGCGACGCTTTGAGGGAGGTCCTGGGCGAGAGCGGGAGAGCAACCATGCTCTACAACGCCGGGTACGCGGCGGGGTGGGAGTTCGCGGGGAAGATCGAGGTGCTGCTGAACCCGAGGAGTGTCGCGGATTGGCTTTCCCTTCTGGAGAGGCTCTTTCCAGCGCTCGGCTGGGGTAGGCTAAGGTTCGAGGAGACTAACTTAAGTCGAGCAAGTGGCATCGCTGTGTGCACCGACCTACTGGAGACTGCGCCCTTCATCAAGAAGCGCAGCGGCGACAAGGTCTGTCACTTCTTTCGAGGCTGCCTGGCCGGGGTTCTTTCCCATGTCGCGGACAGACCGATCTTGGTGTCGGAGGAGTGCTGCCAGGCTATTGGTGACGAAAAATGCATGTTTCAATTGAAGCCAGTCGCGAAACATCCGGTCGCCGTCGCAAGCGATCGATGAGCTAGGCAGCTGTTCCTAGACCCGTTTTTCGCGTGACTGCTATCCCTTCTTCCTTTCTCTCTACGGTTGGTTCTTCCTTCCTTAGGAAGTCCCATGCCTCCCTGTCGTCGAGGGCTCTCTCCAAGTCCTCCGACTCGAAGGCCTTCATTTTGTAGTATGTGGCGAACTGCCTTGCCTCATCGGTGAGCCTTGGTAAGGCGAAGAGGATCACATCCTTTGACCCCACGTCGTGCGCCTTGATGTAGAGCTTCAGAACTTCCTCCAACCCTATCTCACCGTTCGATCTGGTGAATCCCACAATCACTTTCCGGGTGTGGTCACCCTGTTGCTTGGTTGCGTAGACGTCGATCTCGTGCTCGACTCCTGATCTGCCTTGAATCCTAGACGGGCTCTCGACCACGTATCCCTGCCTCTCGAGGAATTCTTGGAGCTGCCGCCTTGGCCGTAGCTCCGTTCTCAGTCGGTGGCTTGCCTCTTCGTTGAGCTTGTATGAGTATATGACTACCTCTCCAACCTGGTCCTTCGGGAAACGGCCTTGACATTTGAGGCAGTGCCAACGCTCGACGGTCTCGTCGAATAGCTCGTTGCACTCGTTGCACCTGTACAGTGTTGAGTACAAGTTCAGCGAGTTGAGTGCAATGGGCGCTCGGTGGTCGGAGCCGTTGGAGATCTTTGGAGTGGCATGCTCCGGATTCACAAATATCGCCTCCTCTCTGCACTTGGGGCAGACGAGACCACTCGCGGTCCTATACATATCCTCTGGCCCTATGTAACCGCAGACTTCATGTTGAAGCATCATGGTTTTGGAGATGTTGGCCGAGTTACACTCCTTGCAGTGAGTGCTGATCCGTATGTTCAAGGATCCACATTTGACGCAGCTCAGAAGCTTGTCGAAGAAGTATCTATCGAGCACTCCCTCGTTCGCCAGGGACTCGAGCACCTGCGCGGTCTCCTGGCTAGAGGTTTCTAGGAGGTCGTCTATCTGGGGGTATCTGTAGCCGAGCCTGCCTGCAAGGTCGAAGACAGGCCTGATCGACGTGATGTCCCTCTCGAGAAGCTCCTCATAAAATCTCTGCAGCCGGGGGCTGTGGCGACTCATCGGATGTTTGACCGTGACGTGGTTAGCATTTAACTCTTGCTTGAACTCGACTTTCCCAATAATCCCCTTTCTCAAAGCCTCCTTCTCGTTGTTGCGAAAACATCAGAGACGCTGAGGTCAGGCCCGGGTCGGCGGTGGGATCGATGGGTCGGCCAAGACGAGGCTCTACACTAGCCGGCGACCCTCTCTCCCCTGTAGGACATAGCTAGGAGATCCGTGACATTGAAGATCTTCTCTTTCAATCCATGCCGAGCCGCGCCGTCCATCAGTTGGATTGCGCAGAAGGAGCAGGATGTGACGAATGCGTCCGCGCCGGTGTCAGCCATCGATTTGATCTTTCGGTCGCCGATCTCGTAGGAAAGCGGTCTGCGCCCAGCCCTAACGCCTCCTCCAGATCCGCAGCACCTGTCGCTCTCCTTTGTTTCAACCAAACCAAGGCCGGGGATCAGCTTGAGAAGAATCCTGGGCTCGTTGGATATGCCCTGCCCGCGGTTGAGATGGCATGGGTCGTGGTAGGTAACTTTCGTGTCCAGGGGATGCAGGTCCTCAGTGTTCATGTTCTCGATGCCAAGGTCGTGAACTAGGTACTCGTTGATGTCCATAGCCTTGAACCTGTAGGGTGCGTGACCAATCTCGTGGAGAACAAGAGGCCAGTCTTGCTTTATTGTTGTCATGCAGCCGGGACAGAGGCCAACCAGCTTCTTTGTGCCGAGCTTCTCGAAGTAGTCTATGTTCTGGGTTACAAGCTTCCCAGCGGCACCTCGGGCACCCGTCCTGAAGAGCACACTTCCGCAGCACTGGAACTCCTTGGGGATTTTCACTTCAACTCTGTTTCTCTTGAGCACCTCGACGACGTTCAGCGCTACGTTCTGGATGCGGAGGTTCATCAGGCACCCAGGAAAGAGAACCACCTCGTCCACAGGATCGTCGACCTTGACAACATCAGGCACTGTCTCAGTGAACGGTGTGCTCTGCGTCTCGACAGCATATCCGGTAGTTTCCACGCTATGGATGATACTGGCGTGGCCTGGGAGCGGTCCGTACCCTCGATCCACAGCCAGTGCCCGTAGGACCTCGATGGCGTCCTTTCGGACATCTATGTCCTTGATGCAGGACTCCTTGCAGGCCCCGCAGGTAGTGCAGTCGTAGATGCCGCTCATGAAGGCGATACGCGCGCGGTCTTCCACGTCGCGAGGGTCGAGCTCCAGGCTGGCGAGCTTTCGAACACCAAGTGGGCCTATGAACTCCTGCCATGCGTCGACGATGGCCGGGCAAGCAGCCACGCAGGACCAGCACTCGATGCACTTCCGTAGCTCGGCTACCTTGTCGGCCTCCTGCCGATGAATCGTCTCGGGCCGTGGAGCCGGCTTTACACGGTTGACATAGGGTCTGATCTTCTGCAGCCGACTGACGCCGCGGTCGATGTCAACCACCAAGTCTCTGATTACTGGGAAGCGAGGTAGGGGCTCAAGGTGATAGCTTTGGCCCGGCTCAATGGGGGTTCGGCATGCAGGCCTTGGCTTTCCGTTTACCATGACCGAGCACGAGCCGCACTGACCCGTTCGGCAGTTCCAGCGATACGCAAGTGAAGAGTCCTCGTTCTCGTAGATGTGGTGTAAAGCATCCAGCACGACCATCCCCCTCGTGAAGGGGACCTCATACTTCTGATACCTTGGCTTGTCATCCTTGTCGGGGTCATAGCGGCTGACGGATACCTCAACGGTCTGGCTCATACCGTCTCTCAACCTCCACACACTAGCTTGGTGAACTTGAGCTCCAAGGCGGCGGCCACTTGGTCACCACGACCGGAACAGCTTTCAGTTGCATCCCACCGTCCTCTCGAGCCAAGACGATGTTCTTGAACCAAGCGTCGTTGTTCGGGTTCGGGAAGTCGGTTCTGAAATGTGCGCCCCTAGACTCTTCCCGTAGGAGGGCTGGGCGGGTTATCATTTCTGCCACGAGCAACATGTCGGAGAGCTCGAGGGTGTTGATCCATTCGTTGTTGTAGCGGGTCGACTTGTTCCCAACGGTGATCGTTGGCCACAGCTTCTTCTGCATCTCCTCGATGCGTCTTAGAGCTTCCGTCAGGCTTTCTCTGCTGCGATAGAGGCCGACGTTGTCCCACATCAGCCTTCTTAGTTCCTTGACAGCACCGAAATGGGTGACTGCGTCCTTTCTCTTCAAGGGTTCGTGGATCCTCCTGCTCTCCTTTGCGATCTGGCTTCTTGAGAGGCGAGGCATTTCATGCGTGGCGGCGAACTCGGCAGCGGAGTCTCCCGCGATGGCGCCGAAGACGTTTATGCCTGCCAACGCGTTTCCTCCTACCCTGTTTCCGCCATGGACGCCGCCGGCACCTTCTCCAGCTGCATATAAGCCTTGGAGATTTGTGCCTGCCTTCTTGTCTATCTTGATTCCTCCCATGACGTGGTGTGCGCTGGGGCTGACCTCCGTCGGCTCCTCTCGAATATCAAGTCCCAGGTCCAGGAAGTCCTCGAGCATTGTTGGTAGGCGTGACTCGATTATGCGTGAGGGGATGTACGAGATATCAAGGTAGACGGCGTTGTGCTCTGTTCCTCGGCCCTCGCGTATCTCAGTTGCGATGGATCTCGCTACTTGGTCTCGACCTGCGAGGTCCATGAGCTTAGGGTTGTACTTTTCCATGAACCGCTCACCATGTTTGTTCAGGAGTACGCCGCCTTCTCCTCGGACTCCTTCGGTTACGAGTCGACCACGGGCTGCCTCTGGGAACGCAACGCTTGTAGGGTGAAACTGGAACTGTTCCATGTCTATGAGTTCGACTCCGGCTTTGTAGGCCATGGCGTAGCCGCTTCCTACGTCAGCGGCCGCGTTGGTCGTCACTTCGTAGACGCGGCCCGCTCCCCCCATTGCCATGATAGTGGCCTTCGCTCGGTAGGCCATCATTTCCCCGGTCCTAATGTTGATCGCTGTGATGCCTGCTGCTCGACGACGCGTCGCAAGGATTGATGTGGCGAAGACCTCGTCGTGGACGTCGATGTCTCGTCTCCTGATCTCCTCGACCAGGGTGGACAGGATCTCGCTCCCTGTTCTGTCTCCAGCGTAACATGTGCGGCGGTAGGTCTGGTGACCGAAGGGCCTCTGCGCTATCAGTCCGTCCGGGGTCCTCGAGAAGACAGCTCCATAGTTTTCCAAGTCCATGACTCTTTCAGGAGCCTGTGTGACCAAGATCTCTACAAGCTCTTGGTTGTTGAGGTACGCTCCGGCTGAGCAGGTGTCTCTGCCATGGATCTCCCAGTTGTCTTGGCTGTCGACGTTGGCTAGGGCTGCGTTCATACCTCCCTCGGCCATGGATGTGTGAGCCTTCCCAAGGAGGTCCTTGGTGATCACGGTCACTTGTACATTGTGCTCCGAGGCCTGGATAGCCGCTCTGCAGCCTGCGCCACCCGCTCCGACGACGAGAACGTCTGTGTCAAAGACCTGAGGGTTCACTGCGCCTTCACCTTACCCCTCACGCTGCTCAACTCGGAGGGGCTCTTGACCTGGAGTTCCTCAACCTTGAGGGCTCGCCTCAAGGGCCCCCCGAGCTGCTCCTCAACCCATTTCCTGGTCTTTCCTTGAGCTTCTTCATAGGACTCGGCGCCTGCATTTCTGTCGATCCGCATGAAGATGTTGAAAGGCTCCTTCGGGGTTTCTCGCTTGCACACGACCCAGAAGGACTTGAAGCCTTCAGGGATCTTCAGGCTTCCAGAAATCTCGTACCATTCGTCGATCTCCATGCGGCCCATCTTCTCTTCACGCTTTGTGACCTTTGTTGTCGCCAAGTTGTCGAGCTGAGGCACTTTCTTGAGGGTGTCAAACACCGTTCTGCTGTCTCTGTCCAGATCGAAGCTGGGTATCCTTGCGGTTAGGTAGAAATCCGCTCGGAAGACTGACACGTCTATCACCGGCTCCACTAGGTCACGCCTATGCGAGCGTACAGATCGCTTCTCCTTGTCTCCAGCTCCTTCATGAGGTTTGCGAACATGTTGTTACCGTGCGCGTCAATCGTGACGATCAGTGGGCCGAACTTTTCGACCTCAAGCACCCACAGTGCCTCGGGCATGCCAAGGTCAAGCCACTCCGCGGCCTTCACTGATTTCATGGCGTTGGTGGCGAGAACAGCGGCCCCTCCTGTGAAGGCGCAGTACACCGCTCCGATTTTTTGCATCGCCGCCGTTGTTCTCTCCCGCATACCGCCCTTCCCCACAATGATCCTGGCTCCGGTGGCTTCGAGGAAATCGGCCTCGAGGCTCTCCATCCTAGTGCTGGTCGTGGGACCTGCTGCGATGATCTCCCATTTTCCCTTCGTTTCCACGGCGATGGGGCCACAGTGAAAGACTACGGAACCTTGGAAATCTACGGGGAGCTTCTTCCCCGCCTTTGTCAGCTCTAGAGCTCTGCGATGCCCTGAATCTCGAGCCGTGAAAATCGTTCCTGATACGTACACCGTGTCCCCCAGCTTCAGTCTACGCACATCCTCCTCGGACACAGGCGTTTGAAGAACGTATTCCGACATCAGCCTCGCCTCCTGTGAGTAAGATACGTGACATCTCCGTTTTTCGTGATGCGGGCTGTGGCTCTGCGGGCCGCCCAGCACTGAACAGCCAAGGCGACGGGGAGGCTGGCTGTGTGGCAGTGAGCCCATTCTACACTAACGCCCAGCGATGTGGTGCTGCCTCCAAGACCCATCGGTCCCACACCTGTTGCATTGACCA
>JBGVSY010000066.1:0-3920 GCA_041862235.1 Nitrososphaeria archaeon
GGGTACGAAGACATCCTCTCGAGAACTCTCTTCCACAAGCTGCTCGCCAAATCTCAATACCACAGGCTATGATAAGAAAGCTTCACCCGTCGATCGATCGATTGGTCGGATGTACATTTATGTTCACAAAAGCGATAAATAGAGCATTCATGCGATACATGCAAGCAAGGAGCGGCGATGACATGGGGATCGTTTTTGGACGTGACCGTCCGGGCAACGTTGCCGCCGTCGAAGCCTTGAGCCTACGATCCGCTGTGAGTTTTTCACCCTCACTGAGTACTTCCCATCGATTTTTCGAACTAGACTCGTTGAAGCCCCATGAGGAAACGATCCCCCCGTATCTCGAATTCCTCACCCGCGAGATCGCTGACGACGGTGTGCTGAATTATCCGATAGTGATTGACGCTGCCACGAGAACAATCCTTGACGGACACCATCGGCATCAAGCTCTACGAAGTCTTAGTTGCATGTCGATTCCCGCGTTCGCCGTTGACTATTCGGATCCATCAATCAGGGTGGGCAGTTGGAGGAAGGGTGTTGCTATCTCGAAGGAAGACGTGTTGCGCGCCAGTCTAGGTGGAAAGATACTTCCTCCGAAGACGTCTCAACACTACTTTCCTTTTTTCCCGACTAGAGTAGACACGCCGCTCCGAGCTCTGAGGAAGTGACGAAATGCGAGGTGATGCTGTAGATGGTTTCGATTGAGAGGAAGATTGTGCTGGGCGAGGACGAAATCCCGAAGCAGTGGTACAGCATAGTTCCGGACCTGCCTAGGTCACTGTCCCCGCCCATAGACCCTGAGACGAGGGCGCCAGGTGGGGGCGTCATCCCCAAGATCTTTCCTAAGGCCATTCTTGCCCAAGACGTCGGTAAGGATCGATGGGTGGACATCCCCGAAGAGGTCAGAGATGTCTACAGACTGTGGAGGCCAACCCCCCTCTACAGGGCCGTTGGACTGGAGAAAGCCTTGAAGACCCCAGCGAGGATCTACTACAAGTACGAGGGTGTCAGCCCTCCAGGAAGCCACAAGCCCAACACCGCCGTTGCACAGGCGTATTACAACATGAAGGAGGGCAAGGAACGCATGGCTACGGAAACGGGAGCCGGCCAGTGGGGCTCAGCTCTAGCCTTCGGGTGCATGACCTTTGATCTGGGATGCACGGTATACATGGTGAGGGTGAGCTACGAGCAGAAGCCCTACAGGAGAGTCATGATGGAGCTTTGGGGCGCTGATGTGCATGCCAGCCCGAGCAGAAACACGGAGGCTGGTAGAAAGATTCTAGCCCAAGACCCTGACAGCCCTGGGAGCCTGGGGATCGCTATCAGTGAAGCGATAGACGACGCTCTCGCTCATGAAGAAGCGAACTACGGGATAGGTAGCGTCTTCAATCACGTTCTCCTACATCAAACCGTGATCGGACAGGAAACGAAGAAGCAGCTTGAATTAGTGGACGACTATCCAGACGTAATCCTCGGGTGCATAGGCGGAGGAAGCAGCTTTTCAGGTCTCTCTTGGCCCTTCTACTACGACAAGGTCTCAGGAAAGGCGCCGAAGGATGTCAGGTTTGTGGCCACTGAAGCAACGGCATGCCCCTCTATCACCAAAGGGGAATACATGTTCGACCACGGCGACACAGCTAGGCTTACGCCCCTGGTCAAGATGCACACTTTGGGCCACGATTTCATACCGCCACCGATCCATTCTGGGGGTCTGCGTTACCATGGTATAGCCCCCACCTTAAGCATCCTGAATCTGGAGAAGCATGTGGAGACGCGAGCCTACAATCAAGTGGATGTTTTCGACGCTGCCTCCATCTTCACCAAATCGGAGGGAATCATCGCGGCTCCGGAGCCAACCCACGCCATCAAGGCGACCATCGACGAAGCCTTGCACTGCAAGGAATCTGGAGAGGAGAAGGTGCTACTTTTCCTGCTCTGTGGGCATGGACACTTCGACATGCAGGCCTATGACGACTATCTAAGGGGCAAGCTGCCTCCCTACGAGTATCCAAAAAGCGAGGTTGAGAAGTCGATGCGAAATCTGAGAGAACTCTATCCCTGGATAGATGAGATCCAGAGGAAGTACTGATCGACCCGGTCCAGACCATCATCTTTGCCACATGAGGATGTTCCAGAGAATATCCGCACTATTACCGGGAAACGGTTCAATTATTGGTAGCATGCCCCCAGGGACCCCGTGTTCCAAAACCTAGCATTAATTACCACCCCGATTTCCTTGCTCGAACAGGGAGATGCAACTTGGTCAACAAGGGCATGCTGATAGCATTCACGTCCGTTGGAGCGGGGCTGTCCATTGTAGGGGCACTGGCGGTCATTGCTCTAATGCAAGGGACACAAAGCCCCGAGCAGGGAACCATATCCGGCAAGGTCACCATCGGGCCACTGTGCCCTGTCGAGCCCTGCCCTGATCCCAGCCCTGACATCTACACATCAAGGCAGCTCGTACTGCAGCCTCGCTCCGGAAGTCCAACATACGTCCAGTTGAATTCAGATGGAAGCTTTCAAGCAACCGTCAATGCCGGAACTTATGCCGTAAACCTGACCAACTGCACATTACTTGGATGCAAATACAGTCTGCCCAAGACAATCACCGTGAAACCCAACGAAAACACCGCAATCGACATCAACATAGACACAGGCATACGATGAATCGATCCATCCGCGCTAGACGAGACTCAATTGCACAAACTTGGTGCTTGTCACCAGCAGATGGATTCCCGCCAATTCGTTTCCAGGCTAGGGGACGGTGGCCTTCGCCTTGCGATACGATATGACCCGGCCGTTCCTCTTCAGTCTGTCCATGGACTCCTTGAGATCGGTTATCGGCATGTCCAGCTCACGGGATGCCTGGGAGTAACTGAAGCTCCCTTTGTGCGAAAGCACATAGCTGTACAACTTGTCGTCGATTTCCTGCGGAGAGGGTCCATTTACATCCGGAGGGGGTTCCACCGCCACAGGCCTTGATGGAGGTATAGGCTTTGGCTTCGGCTTGGCAGACTCTCCCTCCCCGGTCTTCCCCTCTCCTACCTTCTTGACCTGTCTAAGACGAGTTGGTGGCGCAGGTGTTGCCTCAAGGTATTCCTTTGCCTTCTTCCCGTAGAGGATTCTTGATGTCTCCTTGCTTACCGCTATGTTCTTCAGGACCCCGCTTGCTTTCATCTGGGCTATCAGGTTCTCGACGTCGACGACGTCCATCTCAAGCTTATCCGCCAGCGACTCTAATCCTATGTCCTCATACAGTTCCATATACCCGATGAACCTAGCCTCCAGATCAGCCCTGGCTGAAGCTGAGGCAGCCGAGACCTTTGATCCCGACCAGAAGAGCAGGGCTATCCCCAACCCGTAGACACTCACCATGGGCGCGTGGTCAAGCAGCTCAGGGAGCTGTGCACCGTCCTGCGTCAAGGGTATCACGAGGTAGTAAAGCACGACGAAGAAAACCCAGAGAGCGGCTGCAATGTTGGCAGCGGTTCCCATCGTCTTGAGAAGCGTTATTCTAACTTTGGGGTTCAAGGAAACGTCACTCTGCTTACTTCTTGAGCCTCCATGAGCCTCGGACAAGTTTTACTTGAGTCGATCGTTCTGAAAAACCTGAACTAGTTCTTGGCAGCCGACGGCTGACAAGGCATAAAAGCAGGCGCTGAAGTCACTGAGCCGGTGCCCTCGTTGAGCGTGGACAAGGAGAGCGTCATGACGGAGTTGGCCAAGGTGATCGACCCGGAGATCGGTGTACCGATCACTGATATGAAGCTGGTGGACCGGGTCGACATTGAGGGAGACACCGTTGAGGTGGATTATCATCTCACGATGCCTTTCTGTCCGCCAGTCTTTGCAACGCAGATAGGGAAAGACATTCGACGCCGGCTACAGACGCTACCCGCCGTGAAGGCCGTGAGGGT
>JBGVSY010000067.1:0-4709 GCA_041862235.1 Nitrososphaeria archaeon
GGTTGTCGTCAGGGTCGTGACACTTACTGTTGATGTTGATGCGGCTGTTGTCACTGTGTGGGTTGAGGTCTGAGTAAGAGTGGAAATGCTCGTCGTAGTCACAGTCGTAGTGGCTATCGTGGTCTGGGTGGCCAAGACTGACGTCGTTGTGGCGGCAAGGATCGTCGTGGTCGTATCACCTCCTATGGAGTCGTCGTATCCTCCGAAGTCTGTCGTCCAGTACCATTCAAAATCGGATGAGGCGTTGTAGGCTCGTCCTACGCCTATGACCTTGAATTGAGGCCTGAGCATGTTTGTGTTGTGGGTCGGTGAGTTTTTCCATCCGTTGAAGACTTCCTGCGCGGTCACGTATCCTGCAGCGATATTCTCTCCGAGCCAGGTGTCGTATGTGTAGCCAGCGTCTCTTACTCGGTCGACAAAGGTGCGGCCGTCTAGGCTGGTGTGAGAGAAGTAGTTGTTGTCGGCCATGTCTTCGCTGTGGAGTTCGGCGGCTGTCGTGAGAGTGGGTGATAGGTTGAGAGGCTGCAGTCCATTTTGTTGTCTGTATGTGTTTAACAGTTGAAGGAAAGCCTGCTCCTCCGAGTCCAGTGCCTCAACCGTAGGTGTGGTCCTGATAGCTGCTGCGAGAGCGAGGGTGAGAGCGGTGAGCAGAAGTAGGCTCTTCGCCTTCGGCCGCAGCTTGTCGGTGAGGAGAGGACGATGTGCGGGGGCGCTACTCACGCGACGGTTTGCCGAAGCCGCTCATTTATCGCTTCGGCTCAAAATTTCCTGAGCCCCCTCTGGCGCTGACATTGCGGACAGTTTTGTGTGGGGGAGAACATGAAGACCCAGGTTACCTTAGCAGGCCCACCATCTTCTTGTGGAGATCTTGGTTAGCAGCCAAGACACTATTGGATTTCGTGTTGAACGGTCTGTTCTGGAGGTCAGTAACCTTTCCTTCGGCTTCTCGAACTATCACGGCACCAGCACCGACGTCCCACGCATTCACCCCAGGCATGAGGAAGCAGTCAGTTCTTCCAGATGCCACGTAGCAGAGTTCCAGCGAAGCGGCGCCCACCTGCCGTACCCTATTGTTCATCGCCTTGAGCCGTCCGAAGATTTCAATGATCTGTGCTACAGAATCTCTGTCTCTCCCATGACAGAAGGTGATCACCGAGGTCTCCGGCTTGGAGCATCGGGAGACCTTGATTGGCTTCTGGTTGAGATATGCTCCTTCACCGCGTTTGGCGTAGAAAGTTTCATCTTGGAATGGATAGTGGACGACCCCCATGATGACTTGTTTCCTGTAGGCTAGACCTATAGAGACAGCGAAGAAGGGGTTCTTCACAGCAAAGTTTGTGGTACCGTCGAGCGGATCGACCAACCAGACAAAGTCAGATTTCCTATCCTCAAACCCGGACTCTTCACCGATGAAAGAGTAGCTCGGAAAAGACTCTCCGAGAGCTTTCTTTATCATCGTCTCTGCTCGAGTATCGGCATCGGTTACTAGACTTCCGTTGGCTTTGTATCGAACAATTGCTTCTCCATAGGCGCTCAGCAGTGTCTTGCCAGCCTTCTTTGCCGCTTCTATCGCGACGGCTAATTCATCCGACTTCCTCATCGTGGTCTTGTTAGGTGCCTAGCCACACATCAAGATATCGTTTGCCGATCGAGGGGATCGATCGGTTAACCTAGACGTAGTCTAGCCAATGATTGATTTGATGTATCTGAGGGCTTGAGCTGGCTCTAGGATTCCTGAGTGACACTCTCGAAGAACCCTGTAGATCGAGAGATACTGCAGGTGACGGTGCTTTCGCTGAGCAGAACGGAGAAGGGGGCATCCAAAGCAAAAGTGTGCACCTGGATGCCCATGCCTTTTCGCTATTTCATTTGTTTCTCTCTTGTTCATGGCCAGGGCGGCCAGGTTGAATCTGAGAATACCGCCGGCTGAGTATACGGCGTGGCTACCTGTGGGAAGAAGATCTCCGAAGCAGACGACACCGAATCCGTTGTGAAGAGCCCAGGAGGAGATGACTCTTTCCGTCAAGCAATGGCATCGGCCACAGGGGTGAACCAAGCCTTTGGACGCCAGCCCTAGGACCACCTCGTATCCGTGACCCTCGAGGAACACATTCTTCACGCCCAGCCGTGAGGTAACTCTTTCCATGACCTTGACCGTCTCAGGCGGTATCATCCAGCTTCCTGGAGAAACAGAGACTGCGGTGGGGTTCAACCCAACCTTGGTTGCGGCCACAAGCATGGCTGTACTGTCAACGCCACCTGAAAAGGCTACGGCCACGCCCGCTTCGTCAATGGGATCCATTTCCAGTATCTCACTGTGTGGATACTTCAGTTCGTTCTCCAGGAGAAGGATCAGCCGGGATTCAATGACTCTCTTCACCTGAGGAGCCGGGGTTTTTCCGAGCTCTCGCAGAGCCCTGAGCGAGGAGACGATTCTGGATCGCTTTACATCAATCTCCTGCCTGGAGGTAACGAAGGCTTTCCTGAACCCTAGGGAAGAGGCTACCCTGTGTAAGACAATGCCTCCCATGCCCAACGCCGCAGCCTTGTCAGGCCTGTCTTCCGCTATGACGTGGAGTAGGCTTCTCTCCCGGTCTAGAAGAACATCGACTATTCTCGGGGGTGTCAGCGTGGGCATGTCGAGTTCTTCTCTCATCCTCTCGATCTCCTTCTCTACAGTGTGAGCATCGATCACTTGCTGTTCAGCCGGGAGTGCCCTAGATGCGGGAATTAAGCCTAGTGCAGAGAACTCGATCGATCCAATCGAATCGGTCTCTCTACTGAGAGCCGTATGTTACTCGATCCATCGGTCGCGGTTTCTGACCTCGTGCCCCGTTTGTCGCCGCTCCGCAATCCCGGCAGAACCTCGCCTCTTTCAAAGAGATCCCTCCGCAAATGGGACATACCTTCAAAAACTCGAACGAGTGAATCGGCCCAAAACGACAGTAGGGACAGGTTGATATGACCCTCATAGTGATCGTCCCGGTGTCTTTTCTTTTCGGCTCCGATGCCAGTGTTGAAACGAGGCTCTGCGGCAAGAAAACTTGCCTACACCTGGGGCAGATCAAGTTCACCCGCTCTCTCCAGATTGTTCTCACCCCTACTTAGGCAAGCAGTTCGAAAACCCTCGAAGACAATGCAACTCTGTCTCTACGACAGCCCTTAGCCTTACTCGAGCAGAAGCTCCTTGATCCACACACCGGTCTCGGGAATCTCAGCGAGACGCTCCTCAACCTCCCTGCCCGAGAAGCGTCCGCCGTATCTCCTAGTCCACTCCTGCACAGCCTCTTTGAGCCTACCCTTGCTTTGTAGGTGGTCCCGGCACAGACCTGTCGAAGTTGCCTGTCTCTCGCAAAGCTTGCAGGAGATGGATGGCTTCCCCGCCAACGCCATTCCGATTCTCCTCTGGTTCCTATACATTTCTAGAACCAGAGGCGCTAGCCTCTGCCTAACATCCTTCACCACGATTGACCGAGATGTCTTTCCATCAACTATCGCTTCCAACTTCTCCTCGAGGAGGCGAGTCATCTCCTCGTTCGTCAACTCTGCACAGAACGCCAGTAGAGTATCAGCCACGGTCAGCCCAAGGTCTGTAGCTTTGTAGCCTGGACCCCGGACGTATCCTCTCTGCTTCAACGTCTTAATTATGGAAGCTCGCGTCGCCGGGGTCCCTATCTTACAACGCTCCATGCGAGACAGAAGGGACGGAGGGGTGAAGCTCGGCGGGGGCTTCGTCATCTCCTCGGTCACTTCCACTTGAGAGAGAAAGACCTGGGACCCCCGTTGCAAAGTAGGCACAGGCTTCTCCCTGGGCACGCCGTACTCATAGTACCTATAGAATCCCCGGGAAACGATGGAGACGCCTTCTGCTTTCCATAGATTGTCTGCACACCTCAAGACTATCATGGCCCTCTGCAGAACAGCTGGATCGGCGAAGCAACTCATGGTCCTCCGGCAAACCAGCTCATAGATTCTCCAATTGTCGCCCGTCATTCTACCCTTCGGCACCCTGCCGGTTGCGTAGATCGAGGGGTGCGCTCTATCCACCCCTCTACCTTCAATCGGCCTTAGATCGGGTTTCCTCACCAAGTCCTCAGCAAGCCTCTTGAACGGAGGTATCCGTGACAAGCCTTCGAAGATGCCCCTGACGTCTGCTGCGGGAAACTTCTCGCTAGAGGTTCTCGGATAAGATATCAACGCGTCTAGATAGAGCCTCTCCGCCACGTTCAAAACCGTGTCGGGGCTGAAGTCGAAGTACCTGTAGGCGTAGGCCTGCAGAGTGCCCAGCCTGAAAGGAGGCGGCGGCGCAACGGACTCCAAACCCCTCTCCGCTCTGACAACTTCGGCCCACTTGCCGGTCGACTCGGCTCGAACCTTCTCGGCGGCAGCCAACTCAAGAAGGGCGCCGCCCGCATAGTTTGCTTTGAATGATGCTCCATCTGCCTTCATCTTCGCTCTCAGAATCCAGCATGGCAGCGGGGTGTGGCTTCTTATCTCACGCTCTCTTTGAACCACCCAGTTGAGTACCACGCTTTGGACTCTCCCTGCGCTAAGAACCCTGAACTCTTCTCCCACGGAAGTTAGCGCCGCAGTCAGGGCTCGGCTCACGTTCACTCCGTAGAGAAAGTCCGTCTCATGCCGCGCCAGGGCCGCCTCAACGTTGGCGGCGTCCATAGGCTGCAGCCTCCGAAAGGCTTGTCTCAATTCTT
>JBGVSY010000068.1:0-4243 GCA_041862235.1 Nitrososphaeria archaeon
GCTACAGATCCCACAGTGCCCCCACAGTTTGTCTCTGCTCCTCAGCTTCTGCATCACCCCTGACTTTCGCCAGATGTCGATGAACCTCTCCTCCCTCACGTTACCAACGGGTATAGGCATGAACACACATGGGGTGACCGTTCCGTCAGGCTGCAGTCCGCAGTACATTCTGCCGGCCCCGCACCCACCAACATATTCTGCGAGGGCTCTGATCCTTCCCCTTGCGCCGGGGACGGATCCGACATGGGCTAGGCTTATGGGCCCGGCCTCTGACTCCATTATGCAGACCCGGGCGAACTGAGGGGCTGTGGTCATAACTTCGAAGCCTTGAGACAGTTGCCTGAACTCCTGTCTCATCAGCTCTTCTCTGTCTTCGGGCGGTATGTCGAGGTTCATGATCTCTTCTCCTCTACCGGTGGGGATGAAGTTGTAGATCAGGAGCCGTCTGACCTTCAGCTTCTTGCTCAGCTCCACTACATCGCGAAACTGGAAGTAGTTTTCGGTCGTTATCGTTGTGGCGATGCTGGTGTAGAATCTCCCGTCCTCAACGGCGTTCTTTATGCCTTGAACCGTCTTGGCCCAGCATCCCGGCACCCCTCTGAAGGAGTCATGTACCTTCGGGTCAGCCGCATCCAGGCTTATCTGGAGGTACCCCACTCCCGAGTCGGCCAACCGGTTCAGGTTGCTCTTGGTCAGGAGGGTTCCGTTGGTGGCTATGGAGACGTATATCTCTCGTTCCGTTGCGTACCTTGCCACATCGTAGAAGTCCTTCCTGAGGAGAGGCTCTCCGCCTGAGAAGGCGATTGTAACCACGTAGTTGTCGTGAAACTGATCTATGACATCTAAGCACTCGTCTGTCGCGAGCTCATCCGGCGTGAGTTTCCCGGCGCTCTGGTAGCAATGCTTGCACCTCAGGTTGCAGGCGTTGGTGTAGTTCCAGACTACAAGGAACGGAGCGCTTAGTATCTGCGGTCGAGTCACGCCGTAGTCGGCTATGCCGCCGACCACGTTGACAAATCCCCTCCTACTCGTGTTCTCCGCGAGGTATTCCCTGAACTCCTTGCCACCGACGCCGAACGTGAACCTGCCCAGCTCGAGCAAGGCCTGGAAGGGCAGAGTCCGTACTTTGTCCCCCAAGGATAGGTGGCCATCCTTCCCGCAGTAGTCGAGGAAGGTGTTCTCCAGCAGGTTCCTCCCGCCTGACGTCTTCCTAAGATAGGCGCGCATTAGAGCCCTGGAAAACTTGTTCCCAAGGAGGCTTTCCGCCAGGCCAAAAGTGAGAGTACTCGAATCAGGCATTTCTCGGACCCCTCAACCGTCTGGCGGCTGGAGAACACACGGGATGATGATCTGCGCCGCGATAGCTCTCCCGCCGTTCTCTAATCGGCCTTGCTGGCATTATTAATTTTTAGCTCTTTCCGATCGGTCGATCAAGTCCTACTTGAGCAAGATCGACACACGGCATTAAGGACAAAAAGGCTTAAGAGCACTTTTCCCGGTGCCTTCCTCGGTGTCCGTATGGTATATTGCACGAGGTGTGGGGCCAAGAACGAAGACAACGCAGCGGAATGCACGGATTGCGGAGCGCCACTTGACGTGCGGCGGCCCTCGACACGCGCCCATCCAAGGTCTCGGCGAGAGGAGGAGATGTGCTTCGGCGCCGAGGGGTGCTTCAGACCTTGGTTTGGCAGAGCGGCCGGCATCGTTCTCGGGCTTTTCATCGTGTTGATCGGGCTGCTGAGCTTTGTTCAGAGCTACTTTAACGTCGAGGCATGGCCGCTCGTCTTGATTGCCATAGGAGTAATAGTGATAGTTGGCGGCTACCTCGCATATAGCCGTCGGTAGCCGATGCCTTCATCGTGTTCTGAGCTCGCAAGAGGCGCCGCACAAAGAGCAGATCCTCTCATGGTCCCAGTCTGCGAGCGAGATCTTCGTGTAGAGCCAGAACAGGCTGAACAGAATAACTAGCAGGTCCAAGATGAAGCTGTTGAGAAGCAAGTCGAGGCCGACGAGTGTGAGGAAGGTCCCTATTACGAAGAACGAGTTGACCACGAGACGTACCACCGTATGCTGAACGTTGAGGATGTGGAACTGAAGAAGGGATACGAGAACCCCGAAGATTCCTGGAACGATCAAGAGTGGATAGGCCGATTGGCCGATCGTGTAGCCCGCGAAGAAGTAGAGTGCGGTTCCGATCAAGACACAGAATGCACCGACCAAAAGTCCGATGCACCCGGCGCAGAAGCTTTTTTCGCCCAGTTGAAACTCGTGGGCTCTGAAGCGATCGCATGGAGGGTGGTGACCATGCACAAGCCTAATCCCCGCCAGATCAGACACGCCGGCCTTACTGTCCCTTGCTTCAAGGCTTCCACTGGCAGACGATCTCACACGACCGTGCCCTATCGCTTTGGAACACTCTACCGGGAAGAAAACCGCGATCATGCCAAGGACGCAGACCAGGCTGAACGCCACTCCCACCAGTGCCTTTCCCCAGGGAGGACTTTCTTCGGTGGGAGGTGGGAACAGCGCAAACAAACCCACTAACGACAGGGCGAAGAAAGACATCCCCATCACGAGGGAAATCTCAGCGCCTGTTCTCCGCGGCATGCCTTCACCCATTCAGGAGAGGCCTCTCAACTGATTCAGTAGGCTCTGGCCAGCTAAGTACCTGTAGGTTTTTCTCCTGAGTTCGTTCCGGGAGAAAACGCCTGCTAGCCTTCGGCTGAGTGATCCGTAGAAGCTTCTGTAGCAGCGGTAGAGTTCTTCCTCAACCTCCTCTCTTGACAGCGTTTCCGTTGGCATGATGGCGTGGATCATATCGTAGTCCGCCCAGCTGGTGTTCTCTATCCATCTGTTTCGCTTGGCTTCCCGATGGATCTCCGTGCCCGGGAAAGGGGTGAGGATCATGAAAATAGCCAGGTCGGGGTCCAGGTCGTCAGCGAACTCTCGCAGGCTCTGTATCGACTGAACCGTGTCCTTACGATCACCGATGATGAAGGTTCCTTGAGCGAATATGTCGTTGCTCTTCAAGAGCCTGATTGCTCTCCGGGCGTCCTCCGGGGTCGACTCCTTGTTATAGGATTCAAGCGTGGGTTCGCTGTTGCTCTCTATTCCCAGAAGCATCCAGCGCACGCCCGCGCGCCTCATCTTGGGAAGAAGATCCTCGTGCTTAGCGGCGTTGTCGCATCTAGCCTGGACGAACCACATCACGTCGTCAGCGAACCCTCTTCGCATGATCTCGTCGCAGACATCGTTGGCAGTCTTGCCGAGGAGGAAGTTGTCGTCCGTTAACCAAAGGAACCTGCTGTCGTAGTTTGTGTAGCAGTACTCCATCTCATCCGCGATTCGCTTGGCTGACTTGGTTCTCCAGGTTCCCTGCCAGTGGCTCCACTGGGAGCAGAATCTGCACCTCTGGGTGCATCCCCTCGAACCCTCTATCAACGCGTACCTCGTATTGGAACCGGCCATCATCTTGAAGTGGTACCTATGAATCAGTTTCTCTACGAAGTGGTATGCTGGAAAGGGCAGTTCATCCAAGTTCCTGATTAATGCCCTAGGGGTGTTGTGAACAACATTGCCATCATGTCTGAACGAGATGCCCTCTACCTTTGTGAGGGGTCTCCTTTCTCGGATGGCGCGGACAAGTTCGACCAGGGTCTGCTCTCCTTCGCCCCGAACGATGACATCGACCTCACGGTATGCCTCAAGGGTTTCCTGAGCCGTAGCTGTGAAGTGCTGGCCCCCTGTTACGGTGAGTGCCTCGGGCTTGACCTTCTTGGCGGCTGCCAGGGCTCTCACGGTTGTGTAGGCGTTGCAGGTGGCGAACCCGCTTGAGGCAACGATGTCCGGGCTGAATGAATCCATCCGGCTCTCTAGGGCTTTCCAGTCTAGGCCCTCCGCCTGGCAGTCTACTACCTCAATCTCCGCTATCTTGTCCCTACTCTCTAGGAAAGCCGCAAGTTGAAGCAGGCCGAGGGGAGGGGGTAGGTACTCCCCCATCACGAACCAGAAGTCTTTGGGCGGCTCGACGAATAGCACCCGCAAACAGTCCACCCCGATTCCCATCGATCGGTCTAAGAGGTCTTAATAGCTCTCGCGATCGATTGATGTGATTGTGGGGCGATTCGGCTTGACCTACGGCAAGGCAGCAAGGTTCTACGACCTGTTCGGCGAGAAGCCGGACGTGGAGTTCTACAAGGAACAGGCCCTTCTCTCTCGCGGCAAGGTTCTGGAGCTAGGTGTA
>JBGVSY010000069.1:0-3511 GCA_041862235.1 Nitrososphaeria archaeon
CACATCAAACAACGACGACACCACCAGCCCCTCCATGAAACCCGTCTACGCAAGATCAATCCTCAGCTCAGCTCAAGCCGGAGCAGGAGGCCCATTCACAGGAGTCTTCGCCGTCAACCTTGGAGCCACACCCGAACAGATGGGCTTATACACCGCCTTTCTACACCTCGCCGCCAACGCCTTCCAGGTCCTCTGGGGCGCCCTAAGCGACAGGCTCGGCAGACGCGTCCCACTCATAGTCATCGGAGGCATCGCCTCATCCCTCCTCTGGATACCCATACTAGCCACCCGCAACGTCAACCAGTTCATGGGACTTGCCTGGACCCAGTCATTCCTCGGGTCAATGACAACCCCAACCTGGGCCGCCCTGATAGGCGACGTGGTCCCAGTGGCCGCAAGAGGCATCCTCGTCTCCTCCATCAACTTCTGGAGCTCAGCCGGAACCCTAGCAGCGACAACCTTCGCAGGCGCCTTCTCAATGCTCACTGTCGACGGCTCCCTAGAGACGTACCAAATCCCATTCCTCATGGCGGCAGCCCTCGGTCTAGCAGCCTGCCTAGCCGCGTTACCAATAAGAGAGGCAGGCAGGAAGACGAGAAGACCTGGCCTAAGACCCGGCCTCATACAGCAGTTGAAACATGTACGAAGGTCGACAGACCTCACGAGGTTTCTCTGGATCAACGCACTCTCCGGGTTCTTCATGGCAATCTCATGGCCGCTCTTCTCCATAACCCTCGTCAAGGTGGTGAACGCCTCGCTCTTCGAAGTGGCCTTGGCGTCCGTTCTTCAAGGAGTCTTGGCGCTGGCAGTTCAGAGGTGGACAGGCACACTCCTCGACAAGGTAGGGAGGCTCCCAGTACTGGCGGCGGGCCGAGCTTCCCTGGTCATCGTCCCCCTGGTATACGCATTCTCAGGCAACATGGCCGCCATCATACTCTTCTCGGCGCTCTTCTCCATCCCCAACACCTTCATCAACACCGCCGTCTTGGCATATCTCATCGATGTCACAGACACCGAGGGGAGAGCCTCCTACGTCGCCCTCTACAACCTCGTCACCGGGTTGTCCTTCTTCTTCGGAACCCTCACGGGAGGTTTTCTGGTCGGTTATCTCGAAGCGTTCCTCGGACTGATGCTGGCGCTTCAAATCGTCTATGTCTTCTCGGCCGGAGGGAGGCTGCTCGGTGGGCTATATCTAAGTACCGTAAAGGAGAGAAGCGCATACCCGAGCAACCTGACAGCAGAGATTAAAAACCTTGGAAAGGACCTCCTAAGGAGGATGAGCTGAGTGTTCACCCAAATCCTCGCCGCCATCGACGGCTCTGAGACGGGAAAGAGAGCACTCCTGAAAGCCATCGAGATGAAAAAGCTCCACAACTCTCAGCTCACGGTCATGCACGTCGTGGAGACAGCCATCCGCAGACCAACCACCACCTATGTCGAGAAATCCGTTGTCAGCGGTGAGCTAGCTCAGACCCTCGCCACGCTCCCGGACTCCACCCTCAAGAAGACCCTGCTCAGGGCAACAACAGTGCTGGAGGAGGCACGCCTGACCGCTGAAAAAGAGGGCGTCAAACCCAAACTAGTGCTGAGGGACGGAGAACCCGCCGCCGAGATACTGAGAGAGTCGAAGAACTTCGACCTGATCATCCTAGGCTTCAGGGGAGAACACCCCTCAATAATAGGTCTGGGCAGCGTCGTCAACAGAGTCATAGCAAATGCACCCTGTTCGGTTCTCCTCATCCACTAGTTCTCAATCAACCAACCTCAACGTCGGTCGAGGAAAGGAAGAAGAACAGACGATCGACTAGCCTCGAAGTCCCCTCTCTGTTATCTCGGTTGAATGAGAACCCACTGGGAGGTTATCACGGTTCCAACCAAGGTTGAACCGCCGTAGCCCCAGTCGGTCGTTGATCAACGGGCTCCATGGACGGAACCCGTAGAAGCCTCAGCACCCTCGACAAGACTCCGTTTCGCCGCCGCTCCCGGCGAAGGTAGTCCCATGCGAGACAAGAGGCGGCTTCGGCGGGCCAGTCTAACGCTAAGACCGTCCTGCTCAACGTTCAGAACGACGCTTTGCTCACCGCAATCGAGGAATAGGAAGGCTTCACTCACCGACCTCAACTCGCCGGAACACCGCCCTCGAAACGGGCGCTCCACCACGACCCTCTTTCCCACAAGCTTCCTCAACGAGCCCAAGTCAAGCACGGAAACCCACCTCAATTGTTCTTCTTAGGCCGCCTCGCCCCCGATCGAGTTTCGAAGTCTCCCACAAACAAGCTTAAAAAGTTGTTTGTTCAATCGTCGTCACATCCACGAAAACGAAAACGTTTTTATGCCTTTCGTTGGTGCCTAGAAATCACAGCAACATCGATCGATCGACGGCTCAAGGCGCCGAAGTGCTCCTGGGCATATTCTTCGTCGTTGGTCCTTCCGATACTGGCGATCTGGACAATCTACACCTCAATAGAGAGAAGAGGCGCGAAGGTTCCCCCTCCAACGGGCCAACCAACCATCCAGTCTACCAACCAGCCGTTCAACCGATCTTCTCGCACTGCCAAATCCACGTAACAGTCACCCGATCCACAGAATCCTTAGACCAAATTCTAAATACTCAGTGGTCGACCCGACGCAACCAAAAATGGCGTGGGCTGAACATGCTGATCGATCGAGGGGAAAGGCAAACCCCCTGTCTTGATTGAGCGAGAGCCCCCCGGTTCCCCCTTCCTTCAATTGGGCAAGCGAGCTCTCCACCACGCCTTGCTCCGGGTCCCGGGGGTCCGCCAAGCACGGCGTGAAAGCCCTCGGACACCGTGGCGACCCATGGTTCTTGAAGGCTACTGCCAGAGTCACGGTGTCCAGGGCCACCAACCCCCGGGGCAAAAGCTTCCCAGAAGCGTAACGGAACCCACCGTGACCCGATTCCCGATCGATCGAAGATCGTTGAGACTGTACGTTTTCACGGTTTCCCCATCCACCACTACTTCTAGGCGCCAGCCGATCTCTGGCCATATCCAAGAGTAGGCTCCAACAGCCACCATTACAGCGCCAGACATGATCAAGATCGCTAAGAGAAGCTTTCGATCTTCCAAATTCTCTCTTACGCGCGCGTCAAACGATTCTAACCCGCAGACCTATGGCATCGCCTGCCAATCCCTTCCTGAATCGCGCTCTCAGCACGCCCTTCGAACCGTGGGCGCCGATGATTCTTCCCTTGATAACCTTCCCTTTTGGGTATCTCAGCAGAACATTTCTGCCGACTAGTCTCTTGGCCTTGTCGGCGTCGTCGCATCCGCCGACCGAGAGCAACCCCTCCCTCACTCTCTGTCTGTGGATTCCCCACATGTAGCCCAGCAGTCTCCCAGTCACGATAATCGGCTTTTCCTCAATTGGCACTCTGAGCTTGGCTTCCTCCTCTTTTTCGGCTTTCTTCTTCGTCCTCCGCCTAGTCTTTTTCGCCGGCTTAGCTTTCTTCGCCTTCTTCGTCTCCTTCCGTACTCCTCGATCTGACTCG
>JBGVSY010000070.1:0-23554 GCA_041862235.1 Nitrososphaeria archaeon
GAGCTCAGAGATGCGATCATTTTTTCCTCAGCCAGGCTGAAACCGGTTGTAACCCGCTCATGTTCGGGGTCATACCAACGTAGTGCCTTCGACCGAGGGCGTTCGGTTCCATCGACCCGTCGTGGGCCGAGTGTTCGCGTAGAGAGAAGGGGGAATTCGACCGACAGAGGACTGTGCCTCTTTGATCTGCAGACATAATAGAGAGGTACTGGCGGCGGAAATCGAGTACTTCAAGCTCTTCGGAGCTTCATCTTCTCAAGCGGTCTCCCGGTCGCCAATATCACTACTCCGAGGATAGCGATACCCAACACCAACGAGGAGGTACCGAAGATCGGTTCATAAGCGAAGGGCCCTCCGATCCCGAGGCTGGGATCGTGCACCAACCGGTTCTCACCGAAGTTGGGATAGACGAGGTCAACCTGAATCTCGCCCCCGTGGAGCTCTCTGCTTTCCATCGCCACATCAACCAACAACCTCTGGGAATCCTCGAAGACGACCGCCTTCATCATCGACTTGATCCTCACGGTTGCATTCTCGTAGGAGATTCCGATCCATCTTTCGCCGATGCCAACCTCCCTAGTTCGGACGACGCCCTCTTCCTTCGGCGACACAAGCAAGCGCAGCGCGAGCTGGTTCTTGGGACTGGTCCATGTCCACTTCTCGACAATTAGATCCAGCTTCACGTCTCTCGCATTCCCGTCCACGAACCACATCAATATCTCGTCTTCGACCGAGAGGTGCTGGAGTGTGGGAGCCTCGAATACCTTCAACGCTATCCAGAGGTTGTGCTCAGAGCTTTGAAAGTGGTACCAAGCCTCGATCGATTTGTCGATCCTCGTTGTGTTCTGTTGGACATGAGTCCAGTCAAGGGACTGGAGTTGCAGGACCTCCACTATCTCATCCTCATCGATCACGTTGTCTCCGTCGTTATCAGCGAACTCGATCAAGGCAAAGACATTCGCTTCAAAGCTTGCGATACCACCGTTTCCCTCGACGGAGTAGCTTAGGGCTGGATGGGACCTCTGAATGGTTACAAAGTGGTTCTCAGCCGCTGCAACCAGGTTTCCCGAGTCATCACTTGAAAACTCCAAGGGACCCTCTGTGCCGACCGCAAATGCGTCAATGCTTTGGACGTTCTCCAACGTGGTCTGGGCCTCAGCGGCAAGCCTATCCGCCCGCTCCTCTGCACTCTGGAAAATTCTCCAAGACTGGATTGCCTTCGCCCTCGCTTGCCCGTTCTCTCCCTCCTGCAAGAATTCATCTGCTTCATCCAAGATGTCGGAAGCCCGCCTCACCTGATCCATTAACATGCTGGCGTCCACGTGGAGGGTGACTACGTAACCCACTTTTTCGTAGGCCGAGATCTCCGCGGTCTTGGCCCTGGCGATCGCAGTGAGGGCGACGTCCTCGGTCACAGGCATGGATGGATCAAGCAACTGGTTCAGGGCCATGTCGGCGAGCTTCTTCGCTTCCTCAGCAAGCCATATCGCCTCTCCAAAGTCCCTGACATCATAGGCTACCCTAGCCCGGGCTAGAAGCTCCTCTGCTTGAGAGAGTAGGCCCTCCGGGCTAGATGGCTGCTTGGGCTGGAAGGAGATCAGGCTCCAAGAGCTGAGAACGCCCGCTTGGCTAGCTGGGTTGAAGGCGGTGAGATTGAGGCTACCCTGCAAATCCTCGGCTCTCCGGATCGTCTCCTCAGCCGACTCAATTGCTCTAAGTGCCTCCTCAGCCATATCCCACAACTGTTGGTTGACGGCCAGCTGGCTTTGGTCAGCCAGCGTCTTCGCCCTTTGCCCCTTGAGGTAGGCCTCCTGGTAGTCACCTTGAGCAAAGTAGGCTTGGCCTGCCTCAAAGGCCTCCTGAGCCTCCTCAACCAGACGGGTCGCCTCGCTGACATCGGCGCCAGCCTCCTCGCCCTTGGCTATAGCTTGCCTTGCCGACTCGATGGCCAGCCGTGCCTGCTGAAGCATTTCCTCCGCATCCCCAACCGTTGCCCTATCGGTGGATCCACTCTGATCCTCAGGTAGAACACCCAGGCCCTCCACAACGGTCTCGTTCCCGCGTCCAGCCACATTCCTGTTAGCCTGATCGATGTAGCTCAACGACCTATCTACAACAGGTGCAGCCAACCCCACCGCGAGCAGCACAGCGGCTACCAACACAATAGTCGAACTCTGCAAGGCTTCCTGACGCGGCTCGCCGATGCAGCTTAATTAGTCGTTGCCTTCAAGGTAAGTTGAGCTTCAACAGATCTGGTTTTTTTCCGCATTCAAGCAGTGATGAATTGGCTAACTTGGAAAGAGGTGTCCAATCAGGCAAGGCCGCCGCCGAAGCTTCCTTGACCCGTCCAAGAGGCATGGTTCTTGTGCCTGTAGATGTACCTGGCGGCCTCTACCGCCTGCACAAAGCCCTCCTCAGCCGGTGGACCCAGCTCCAGCTCCCTGTACAGGTTACTCACTATCGACTGTTCGAGGGGCATCGAGCCCAACCCAAAGATCGCCCTCAGAGCCTGCACCAGTACCAGAGGATTGATCGGTAAGAAACTAACAGTCAAGCCATGGTCCCTCTCCATGTACAGAAGCACCGTCTGCTTCACGTCTTCACCGAGGGACCCCAGCGTGTCGGTGACCGACCTCACCAGAGCCCCCCAGAAAAAGTCCCTCGCATGCTGCTGACTAAGACTTCTAGCCGGCGCTTCTCGACCCATCCACCATATCCAGCGCGGCACTTTCTATATAGAGAATCCGTTCAAACAATTTTGAATCAGGAAATGATGAATGTCATAGCCGGAAGACTTCGGGCAACAGGCTCGGTATTACGAGGGCAATGTTGAGGTAGACTAGGACGAAGACAATGGCTGCCGCCGAGCTTAGCTTGATCCTCTTGGTCAGGTTGATCGTGTAGGTGAGGAGGATAAGTGTCCAAGCTTCAAGGGCGAAGAACAGGGCGTGTAGCACGGGTTTCTTCATCTCAGCCAGCCACATCGGGGTTGTCACGCCAAACGTAAGCAGCCAGAAGACCGTGAAAATTATGAGCGGGGCGTATGAGAAGACAACTCCCACGAACAGGGGCATGGTGCCACCGCCCTTTTTGAATACCACTCTCGCCACAATCTCGAAGAAGGTGAATGTGGCGAGCACTCCGAGGATGAACTTGCCGATCACGAAGGTTACGTCGATGGGTTGACCACCCACCTCCGCAAAGTCGGTGATGAAGAGGATGTTAACGTCCAAGCCTGCCCTCAGATTCATGAAAACAGAGGAGCTGATGAGGGCTCCACCGGCTGCTAGAAAGCCCAAGGCGGCGATGATGCCCAGGTAGGGTCTTCGAAAGAGCATAACGGAGAAGGGTTTGGAGAGCACGTAGACCAAGAAGAGCTCCCTTCTACTCCCCACGTGGACGTCTATCGGAGCAACACCTGTTTCTTCTCTGCCCATGACGAGGTAACTGTATGCCTCCTGGCCTAGTTCTGTTAGCATGTACTTTCGATGCCCATCCTGAGTTATCAGTGCGCTGAGAACGTCCAAATGGTAGTACAGCTTCCCAACGCCGACACTAACATCCCTTCTCATCTCGGTGAAGCCCACCTTGTCCCTCTCGCCCAGCATTGTCACTATCTTTCTCCGGATTGGGTGGCGGAGCAGGTGGTAGACATTCACGCTAGACGTTCGTAACCACCTTGTCTGGCTTGCTTGGACTCCTCCAGCGGCGGGGGCTAGCCGCTGTGGGGCAGAGATTGTTAGCAGCAGTCAAACTGATAAAAGTTTTCGAACTGCAACCACCGGTGCAGCCAGTGGAACTCCCTGAACCTGGGTTTGCCGTTGTTCCTCCCCCTTCACGCCTTTTTCTCTGGATTCACCGACCTTGCTCTGGTAGCCACGCAGGGGTCAGGGTGGGCGAGACCAACGCGCTGCCTTGGATCTGGTTCGACCTGTCGAACTTGATGAGCCCAATCCGGTCAAACCTAGTATTCGCCCGGATCCCTTCTCCATACCCGATTATCCCCGGGGACTCCGAAAAAACCAGGCAAGCCAACAGCGTTTTAGCGTTGAGTTCAAGAAAACCTGAGTCAACAATACCCGAACACTCCGAATAAATCGTTGACCAATTAGCCAGTTCATACCTTTAGGCAGTGGATGAGCGAGGTTTGACCGGCGAGACAGAGCAGAAACGGCAAAACGATTCGGTTGCTCAGGCCCACAAACTCCTCGCCGATCTCGAGGAGCTGGAGGCAAAGACGCAGAGAGTTCTGAAAATGCTGGAGAGCTCAGCTGGCGGCGACGAGTCCCATGGCCCATCCTCGGGCATCACGGATATGGCAACCCTTCTTTCCCTCCCTGATCACCTGAGGCAGACGCTGATGGTCGCACAGAAGCTGCGGATGGCCACCTCGGAGGACGTTGCCAAGCGGACCCGAAGAGCGAAGTCCCTGGAGAGCAGTTACCTGAACCAGCTTGCAAGAGCAGGGTTCTTGAAGAAGCAGCGAGTCGGCAGAAAGGTGTACTTCAGCCGGGAGTGAGGCGGCCAGGGAAGCCGTTCAGAACTCTCCTTCAAGCGGGAGTGCTCCGCCCTCGCTGGGTAACCAACCGAACTCCTCTCTCAATAGCAGGACCGCGGCTTGGGGAGGTATTATTCCCCTTTCGGTAATTATCAGGTCAATGTACTCTGACGGCGTGACATCGAAGCTCGGGTTCCTCACCTTCACGCCGGGGTGCGATTCCAAGAAGCTCTTGTCGACAACCTCGGTCGAAGGCCTCTCCTCTATTTCCACCAGCTTCCCCACCATCGTCTCTGGATGGAACTTGTAGGTCTCAGCGGCAACAAAGACATACACCCTGGCTTCATGCGCTGCCAAGGCCACCTGGGACGTCCCTATCTTGTTCACAACCGCCCCGTTGGCTGCCACCGCGTCTGCACCTATCAGAACCTTGTCTGCCTTCCTCATGAAGTACCTAGCCGCCGAGTCCACGATCAAGCTGACAGGTATCCCAGCCTCCGCAAGTTGGCTTGCCGTTATCCTGCCTTGGTACCACGGCCTGGTTTCGGTGGAATAGACCTTGATGGATTTTCCCTGCCGGGCAGCCTCCTTCAGCACGGCCACCACGGCTGAGCTGTGACAGTGGGTTATTATTACGTCTCCGTCCTCGATTCGCCTCGCGCCGTAGTCTGCGATCTTCTTCACCGCGTCAAGGGAGCGTCTTGTGAACTCCTCCCCGGACTGCGTCACACTCTCCTTCAGGCCTTGCAGCGACGCTCCCGAACTCGCTGCCCTTGTGAGCCTGTACATGATGAACCTCACGCCGTTGGAGAGAGATACCGCTGTTGGCCTTGTCGCGACCAACGCCTTTGAGGCGGCTTCCATCTCTGCCATGAACTCTTCTCGACTGGCAGCCCCACTCTTGGCGGCAGTAATCATTAGTCCTCGAACGGACGCTCTGGCAATGTGTCCGGCTCCCCTTATCTCCATGCTGCGGATGTCGTCGGCTATGCTCTGTACCTCAGGCAGCATCTCCGATTAGCTCCCTTCAGGCGGGGACCAGGGAACGGAAGGAGATAAGGCTTGTCAGCTTCGAGCGCTTCTTCACTTGAAGCTGGGGAGTATCCGCTCACCTATCGTCTCTATCGACCTCCTCACGTTAGGGCCTATTGGGGAGCCGACTACGAACTGGGTGACGCCAAGCTCGAGGAGGCGGCTGATCTTTTCGCTACACGTGTCTGGAGTGCCGTATACGCAGAAGGCTGACAGCATCTCCGGGGTCACGGATGAGAAGGCTTTGCCCCATTCCTTCCTTGCCAGAGCATCTCTGATGCTCTGGACATCCGCTTCTGGTATTCCATGTCTCTCCAGTATTTTTTGGGGTGACCCAGCTACGATGAAGGCCACAACCGGGCAGGCGGCCTCGATGGCCTTCTTCTCTTCCTCGTCGACGGAGAACGATGTATAGGCTGCGATGTCGATCTCATCCATCTTCCTACCGGCTTCTTCGGCTCCTTCTCTGACGTGGCCTAAAGCTGGCTCGATGTCTTTCTTGCTCGACGCATTGATGAGCACACCATCGCCAACGGCTCCGGCCAGAGCCAGCATCTTGGGCCCCTGCGCTCCAACATAGATCGGGATTCTCTCCCTGACCTTGAAGCTCAGCTTCGCTCCGGTCACGGAGAACACTCCCTCGATCTGGACGTTCTCCCCCGCCGTGATTTTCCTTATTATCTCAGTGGCCTCTTTCACCGACGAGAGAACCTTACGCGGAGTTACTCCCAACATCTTGAGCGTGGTTGCATCTCCAGCGCCTATACCGCAGACCACCCTGCCCGGTGCCATCTCGTTTATGGAGGCCACAGCTTGAGCTGTCACCACAGGGTGAGAAAGGAACGGGTTGGTGACCCCTGGACCCATCCTTATTCGACTCGTGTAGATGGCGGTTGCCGCCAGGGTCGCGTAGACATTGCGGTTGTTGAAATGATCTGTAATCCAGAGGTAGTCGAAACCTCTCCTCTCCGACTGTATGGCGTAGAACACCGTTTTCCAATAGGCCTCCTGGGGCACAAACTCTATCCCGAACTTCGCCAAGTTCGTCACTTCCTCTCAACCTCAGCAAGCCTCTCCGCCAGGCCAGGCAGCTTCAGCTTCTCTGAGACAAGGCTCACGGACTTCTCCGGTTCAGCATAGATTGCAGCTACAAGAAGCTGCCGCACACCCTCCCTGCTTTTTAGGGTGTCGCGCTGCCAATGCGAAAGTATGGTCTTCGACAAATCAGCTGGTATTCTGTTGGCCTTGGAGGATCTGAGTAACAGATCGACCAGCCTCCGCCACGCGTCTTCCATCTTCTCGTCTGGGATCTCTTGCACAATCTCTTCCAAGCTCATGGAGAATCAGAACAATACTTCACTTTGGCTATATCTTTCTTTCTTCGCTGAAACGCGGAATGGCCGATGGAGCCAACGCTTAATTCCATGTTGAAATCCAAGGATGCCGCGCCACGCAGGAGCTGTGTCACCATGCCCTCAGCGAAAAAGGTTGCAAAGATGCATTTTCAAGTTCTCAGCAGCGAGGTTGTCGAGAGCGATCTCTGCTGCGGCTGCGGCACTTGTGTCACCATATGCCCGTTCAAGGTCTTGGAGATGGAGGGTGTCAAGCCAAGGCTGGTGGGGGAGTGCAAGACTTGCGGCATTTGCCATTCGGTCTGCCCCAGATTCGAGGTAGAGTGCGCAGAGGTGGAATCCTTCGTCTTTGGAAGGACCAGGCGAGAGGACGAGAGCTTCGGAGTATACAAGCATATAGTCGCTGCAAAAACCAAGGATCAAGAGATCGCTCAAGTCTGTCAAGATGGCGGCGTGGTCACATCCATGCTCGCGGAAGGGCTCAACGCGGGGCTGCTTGACGGAGTGATAGCATCGGGGATCAGCGCGAACATGCCCATGTTGCCACTTCCAGTCGTCGCCAGAACCAAGGCGGCGCTGTTGGCATGCGCAGGGTCAAGATACTTTCGCTCAGCCAACATGCTCGCGCTTAGAGATGCTGCGGGCATGGAACTGAACAAGCTAGCTGTGGTGGGAACCCCTTGCCATATCCTAGCTGCCCGCCGAATACAGATGGTTCCCATAAAGAAGTATTCAGAACGCATTTCGGTCACCGTCGGCCTATTCTGCATGGAGACGTTTGGGTATGAAGAGACCAGGTCAGAGATAAGGAGAAGGTTTGGCCTGGCTCTACGGGATATCGTCAAAACCAACATCAAAGGTAGATCCTTCATCGTCTACGACAGAGACGGCACGAAACACCTAGTCCCGCTAGAGGAGATGAAGACGGTATCCCAGGTAGGATGCGCTCACTGCGGGACCTTCGCAGCTGACTACGCGGACGTGTCAGTCGGGGCTGCGGGGCTGACTGGATTGAACCTGGTCGTGCTGCGAACAGAGAGGGGGAAGATGCTTCTCGAGAACGCGGTGGAAGCGGGTGGGATTGAAACGAGAAGCGCAGATGAGTTTCAGGACAACATACGGATTCTCAAGAGGCTTTCCGCCGTGAAGGCGCGTCGTCTACAATCAAGCTGAGCTAGGGATGGATCAGAATAGATAGAATCTTTAATCCCGCTGAAAAAGAGAAGCTAGGCTGTGAGGTGGTAGAGGACGCCCGCAAGTTATGTCTCGCCGAAGGCAGAGATGGCTGGAAAAAGTGAAGGATCCGTAGTCATACTTGGGTCGTCAAGGATAGGATTAGGAACCTTTCTCGCCTCGGGCGTCATTGTCGGGTACCCGGGAAGGAGCAGACTCCTAAACCTCTTGACTCAAGGCCCAGTCACGTTGCAGACCCTGGACCAGGTGAGCGCGGGAGCAGCCATAGGGAAGCGTTGCGTCGTGAGAAGCGGCTCGGTGATATACGAAGAAGTGGAGATAGCGAACGACGTCGAGACAGGTCATGGAATCCTGATCAGAGCTGGATCGAGGGTGGGAGCTGGCAGCAAGTTAGGTTCCGGATCCCAGCTCGATGGGAAGGTCACGGTCGGCAAGAACACCAACATTCAATCACAGGTCTACCTTCCCCACGGCACGGTCGTGGGAAAGGATGTCTTCATAGCTCCCAGGGTTTGCGTCACCAACGACCCATACCCACCCAGCAAGAGACTGAGCGGAGTGACGATACACGACCGAGCCGTCATCGGCGGAAATGCTACGCTACTTGCAGGCATCACGATCGGAGAGGGCGCCGTCATAGGGGCAGGGGCCGTGGTCACCAAGGATGTAGAGCCAGAAACGGTCGTCTTCGGGGCCCCGGCAAGGCCTCACATGACAAGGCACGCGTACGAGGAAAAGAGGAGCGCGTGGGAGGGTTCTAAACGTTGAGAGAGGCTGGGCATGACGTAGATCGATCGCCACACTCTCACGCACCGGAGTAGCGAAAACTCTTGGCTGACCCCACCGAAGCTAGTAGGATGAAGAGGCTACAGAACCCGACGATCAGGAGAACCAACCAGTGGCTGCAGAAACTCGTCGAGGACAAACATGTCCTCTACGATACGAACGTGGCCGAGAGGATACGCTTCTCCACCAAGGGACCACAGTGCCTGCTCTGTAGAGGAACGAAGATGCTATGCGGCAAGTCCATCTGCCCTGTCTTGGTCCACTTCTACTCCATCGTCCAGGCCCCCAGTTTTGCTTTGGATCTGTCAGTCGAGGGCAGCTGCCCCCCAGAGATCTTCGTGGGAAGGTTCGGATACCCGAAGGTCTTCGTAGGTCCTATGGTCCCTCCGCTGACGAGCGACACGAGCCTGCTCTCAACACCCGAGCTATGGTTCGGAAAGTCGATTCGAGAAGTAGTAGACATGAGGTCGCAGCTGGTCAGAGGAAAGCATCTTGTCAACATACACGCTCCGGCCAAGGACATCGACCGCATCTCAGGGATGGTTCAAGAGCTCGGCCTGGCCTCCGCCCCCTCAGACTCGGAAATGATCCTCACCAAGAAGCCGACAGGCACTCTGACCCTCAGCGACAACTTCCTTCCCTTTGGGCCATCTGCCCCCATAAAGAATCTGGAGATAGGCGACTACAAGGTGGTCAAGCCCATAGAGAAAGCCTTCTACGACACAGACATGAAGGCGGAGGAGGGCGTCCTCAACGCGTACGTGGCCGGTGTCATGTTCTCAGCCATCCAGAGAGCCTTCAGCGTGGGCGTGTTCGGGGAGTCGAAGAGGAGGAGGTTCGTTCCAACTAGGTGGTCGATAACGGCGGTCGACTCCATCATATCAAACAGTCTCATGAGGCAGGCGAGAAGAAACCCTTTGATTGGCAACTACCGTGTTTATGAAGCAGATAACCTAGACAACAGATATCTCGTTCTCATGATGCCCGATACCTGGAGATACGAATGGATCGAGGCCTGGTACCCAAAGACAGCCTGGAACCCGGGAGCCCAGACCGTGATTTACGGAGACCACGAGCCCTTCCACGGAAGAACCACCTACTCGGACATGGGAGGCTGTTACTACTCCGTCAGACTCGCCGCCGCCGAGAAGCTACACCAATTGAGGAGACAAGCGGCTGTCCTTGCACTGAGGGAAGCCTACCCCGGATACATACTGCCTGTAGGCGTTTGGCATGCGAGGGAGGGAGTTAGAGCCGCTCTGAGATCTACCCCCAGGAAGCTCTCTAACCTCAAGGACACTCTCGACCGCATCTCAACTAGGCTGAAGACACCGTTGGATACATGGATAGAGGTCAGCGCACTCCTGCAGCAAGCGCTCCACCAAACCAAGCTCTCAAGCTTCGTACGCTAACCCGATTCATCGATCGAGGAAGACTTATCACGTCCCGGCCTCTCGTTTCGACAGAACCCCCGTTCTCAAGGCAGCGGATACTGTTGGGTCAACCGCATGTACAGGCGGTGTCAGTCAAGTCGGCGCTGAACGTGAGCGCACTTCCTGGCCTTGACTACTGCCTTAACCCCTACGTTGGCTGCACTCACGGCTGCATATACTGTTACGCCAGATCATACTCCCTTCGGAGAGGGAGAAAGGAGCGTTGGGGGAGCTTCGTCGACATAAAGCGAAACCTGCCGGGGTTTCTCAGTAGAGAACTGCCGCGCAAGAAGAAGGGTGTCGTTGGACTCAGTACAATAACCGACGCATACCAGCCTCTGGAGTTGGATACCAGACTGACGCGCGAATGCCTCGAGGCACTCTTGCACTCTGGTTTTAGCGTGAGTATTCAAACTAAGTCCGCGCTTGTACTGAGAGATCTAGACCTGCTAATTCGACACCGACGCCACGTCGACGTCGGGTTCACGATCACAACTTTGGATCCCTCGATCTCAGCCAAGATCGAGCCCGGGGCACCATCGCCAATCGTCAGGGCCGAAGCACTTCGAAAACTCTCCGACAATGGCATATCGACATGGATGTTCGTCGGGCCCATACTCCCAGCTGTGACTGAGAACGGCTTGGACGAGGTTCTGGATCTAGCCCAGGACATAGCCGTCGAGAGAGTCCTAATCGACAGGTTGAACCTCAGACCAGGAGTTTGGAGATCGGTTTCCGAATTCATCGCTCAGGAACACCCCGAGCTGGCGGACCTCTACAAGGAGATCTTTTGGGGCAGGAGCCGCTTCCATAATGAGTTGAAGCAGAGGCTGAAGCGATCCTGCGACAGAAGGAAGCTTGACTATTCCCTGTGCTTCTGACCTGAATTCTCGATCGATCGCGTGGATCAATCATCCACTTCTCTTATAGGATACAGCGAAGAGCTACGACAGAGATTCCCCCGGAACCATTAAATCACAATTCCAGGCCCGAGCCGGATTAGGTGACAAGCGTTGGACGGCACCATACTGGGCTTCCTCAGGATAGAGCTCTGGACCTCGGCGATAGAGGCCGCCGTCTCCCTCGCAATCATCTTCTACTCTTGGAAGATGTACAAGACGACGGCAAGCTTCTCTGCCCTCGCTCTCAACCTAAGCTTCACAATGCTTCTCGCCGCGGATCTGATCTACGGAGGTACAGTGCTCTCGACCGTCGTTCCTCCAGGCTTCAGAACCGCGAGGCAGACAGCTGAGGCGTCTCTTCGGGTCATGTACGGCTATCTGATAAGGATCGGTCTGGAGATAGCTGCCTACCTAACCCTGGGTGTTGTCTCCATCCATAGCAGACGTCCCCAGCCCCTTATCCTGGCGCTCGCCATCGGCCTGGGCCAGATTGGGGTCAGGCCCGTCATACCCCTCGGAGAGCTGCTTATCACAGCTGTGCTCATCTTCGTTTGCGGAATATACGCTGTCAACCTCTACGAGAGGAGGAGCCCTAACTCCCTACTCGTGTTTTCTGCATTCCTACTCATAACACTCAGCCACGCCACCATGGTACCTGCGCCGATACCCAGTTTCCTCTACCTCACGAGCCACATTTTTGAGATAACCGGATTCCTCTGCTTCCTGGCATCTCTTCTCCTGAGCCTCTACCCGAGACGGGGGCGTAAAACCGTTGAGCCGAAAGGCTAAGGACTACAGGTCCAAAGTCGCCATATACGGCGACATACTTCAGGTCATCGATGAGAACGGAGGTCGGGCTAGCCCTACCCAGATACTCACGGGAGCGAACCTTTCCCACGGACGGCTGATGATGCACCTAGAGACGCTGATGGAAGCGGCCCTGGTGAGGGAGGAGAGGGACGAGGAAAGAAGAACCTATCTCATGACAGAGCAAGGCCTCAACCTGCTGCAAGAGATCTCCAAAGTGAAGAAGTTTCTCGAGGGCTTTGGCCTGCCTCTGTGAGATAGAGGTCCTTGACACGCTCGCGCGAAGCTTACGCCGCATTGGGATAAGCTTAAAAGTCGTCGCGGAACAACTACTCTCAGGTGAACAAGGAGAACAGGTTGATGGCTGAGATCTGTCCTGTATGCGGTCTACCCAAAGCCATTTGTGTCTGCGAGACGATCAGCCGCGAACAACAGAAGGTCCTTGTAAGACTCGAAGCCCGGAAGTATCGGAAACCATACACTGTAATCGAGGGTCTGGACGGTGAGAAGAAGGAGTTACACAACTTCGCCTCCAAACTCAAGACAAAGCTAGCGTGCGGAGGCGGGTTCAAAAACGGCCAGATCCTGCTTCAAGGGGACCACAGAGAACGAGTGATAGAGGCCCTGCAGAAGCTCGGGATACCATCTGACAGCATCCAAGTGATCTAGTAGGCACCTCAACACCACCACCGTCACCGGGCGGCAGCACGAGAGTGAATTTCCTCCCCAGAGTCATGTGGCAAAACCTAGGGAGACCTCCCGCGAGAGAGAAAGCCGCTACAGAACCTGTAGCGGCCCTTCATCTATGTCGAGGACTTCCTTCAAGCCCTTGTATCTGTTCCTTACCGTGACCTCTGTGACTCCAGCCGCCCTGGCTATGTCCTTCTGGGTCACGCTCTGTTGGGTCTCCTGGCAGGCCATGTAGAGAGCGGCTGCGGCTATCCCGACAGGGTCTTTACCGACCGTGGCGCCCTTCTCTGCCGATATGTCGAGCAGCCTCAGGGCTTCACGAACCGTTCTCTGCTCGACTCCAACCTTAGACGCTATCTTGTCCACGTAGATCTTCGGATCGGCTACGGGCACCCTGATCTTCAAGTTCTTGAGCAACAGCCTGTAACCCTGCGCCACCGTTTTCCTCTTGACGACTGGGTACCCCCTCTCAAACTCTCTCAGGTCCCTAGGCGTCCCCATGGCTCGGCAAGCGGCGTAGGCAGCCGCACCCATAATAGCCCTTATCGATCTCCCTCTCACCAACCCGGCCTTCAGAGCCTTTCGATAGATCAGCATAGCCCTATTCATGAGAGCAGACGAGAGATGCAGCTTGTCGGCGTATATTTCGAGCACGTTCGCTGCTTGCTGAAGGTTCCTCGTCTCCGAGGGATTCACGTGGGATGTGGCGTCTAACCTCTTCAGCCTAAGCATCTTCTCCCTCGTTTCCTTCGGCAGCTTCCTCCCGGAGGCATCGGCATATACCCTATTGATGACCGTGGAGAGACCGTGATCACGATACATTATCGAGATGGGTGCTCCAACCCTGCTCCTGCTCTGACTCTCCTCCTGTATGTTTCTCCACTCGGGCCCTCTGTCCACACCGTGCTCGACCAGCACGTAGCCGCAGACGAGGCAGGTGACTTCACCCGTCCGGCTGTCTGTGACCAGCACGCTGCTTCCGCACTCAGGGCAGACCTTTGGCTTCGGAGCTGGAGATCCTTCCTGATCCACTTCACAACACCCCAAAGATTAAATACCAGAATATTTCGACTGGATAGCCAGTACTCTTATTTAAGCGTTTCTCCCCAGCAGATCTGCGGTCTCAGCGTATATAAAACTTTCGGTAAGACCGTCGAGAACTACGGCATTCAAGCCCGAAATCCTTAAAATCCCGTTGCTTGGGTGGGATAGCCAGCCCGGGAACAGGTGTGATAACACCTCCAACGGCAACAAGCCCGGTGGTGTAGCGGTCAAGCATGGCAAAGGCCTCGATAGGAGAGGCCTCTGAAAGGCTCTGGATCCCCGAAAGGGAGAGAAGACACCTGTCGATCGGGAGAGGGGACCCCCCCCAACTTCGAAACCGAGGCGGCGAGAATCTCCCCCGGGCTACCAACCCCCAAGCGTGAATTTACACCGAGTTTCCTGATCGATCGAAGAATGCTTATTGTCTCAACCTCTGTTGAATCCTGAGATAACGCCTTAGCCTTTCGCTTCGGGCTCTTTCCCTCTGGAATTGCTTCAACCTTACGAGCCTCAACCGCATACCCGCGGCCGCTGTTGGAAAAGCATTTTTGCCCAACTGAGTCCTGGGAAATCAGATCCGTCGATCGATACTAAATAACACTTGTGAAGGAATCTTAGGGATTAATCCATAAGATTATGGATGAATCTTATGGACATTTCTACAACATTTTCCCCCTGACTAGCTATCGATCGATCTTGAACCTAACCCTCGCCCAAGGCGTAGTCTTGACAGGGAGAATAGCGCCCGAGGGAGCGATTGGGTCCGCCGGCGGAGTTCCGATCGATCGATTGATCAGGTCAGAGCATCGGCTAGGGCGGATGCTTCACCGCCGCGGGTGAGACCAGCTCCGCCATATCGTAGGCGTTCGCTGCCATGTGCTCCAGCCTGGCCAGAGCCTTGGAGAGAAGCCCGCGAACCTGGGGATCAGCTTGAGCGGCTTCTCTCTCAGCAGCCGCCATCTGAGGCGCGAACTCCTGATACCTGGAGATCACGTTGACAGTCAACGCATGGTCTTCGGCTAGGAAAGCAGCTGTCGCCTCCCTCGTAAGCTCCACCACAGTCTCGCCGAGCCTCCTCAGAGTCTTGACAACACCCAGCCCCGGAGCCAGGCCGGAGGATCCAGCCACATCTTGCCCCAGGCTCGAAGCCTCGTCCCCCGAATCCTCGAGGAGCCTCGCCGCAAGCCTCAAGTCCAGAAGCCTCAGGCGGCTCAACCTGCCCTCCCTGCCTACATCAGGGCTGCGAATAGCCGAACGGATCATCCTCACCAAGGTGAAGTACTGCCTATCCACCTCTTCGTCCCTCTCGGAAACGGCTCTTGCCAAAGGTACGTTCGACTCTACAAGAGCGTTCACAGAGTCGATGATCATCCTATACACAAGAGCTGCCTCTCTCCTCAGCACGATCTCGGGAGCCACTGCACGAGGATCCAGCAAGACCTTTACCACAACTTTCTGAGGAAGCTCCTCCACGATCTCCGCTCCAACAAGCCTTCTCACGGTCTGCCTAAGGGACCTCAAGGCCTCCGAAGTAAATGGGCTCGAGGATTCGGCCACGATCGTATCAAACCCTAGAAGATAGCCTCCTATGATGTCTCTGGTAACCGTGGAGCTGTCGCGGACAACAATCTCAGCCGCAGCGGGCTTTGCTTGAACACCCTCTGGAACGAGTTTGAGGGACCCATCCTCGTTCACCTTGACGGAGATCATCGATCCCTCCCTAACTCCGTGTCTTTGAGCCCAGCTCTTCGGCAGCGTTACCGAGAAGGAGCCGCCCCCCGTCCTCTGCACACGTCTCCATATCGCCATGGATCGACCACGCGTCCTACATATTTTCAGTATGTAGCTGCGCGAACTCCTTATTTGCGTTTGGGGAGATCTTCGTGCAGGATCGATAGTCCTGGGAGTCTTCGCCGTTCAATCGATCAGAGCGATTTCCTTGGTCGACAAGATCCTTTCTCCATACTTTACTGATTTTCAGTCCACAACGCTGAAAAACCCATCGCGCAATCTTCCACGCATGTACTCGGGGAAGAACTCGCCGTATCCCTTGTCCTTGAGCGTAGCCCTAGTGGCTATGAACGCAGCTTCCTACGCCGTTGTAGGTGTGTTCATCTTCTATTTCGTGCCTCTCTACGTGGGAGGAGGTATTGTGAGGTTCTGGCCCCAAGTCTTCGTTCCGGGGGTATTCGCTGTGGTCTTTGGACCCACTGTGGGAGGTCTGGGCGCGGCGATCGGCATATTCATCAACGACATGTTCATACATGGGGACGCGCTACTCAGCTTGATAGTTGGGGTACCAGCCAACTTCATAATGTTCTACTTGATCGGCTTCTTTACCAAGCGAAAGCTCACGACATTTAGATACCTCGCCGGAGGTATTGTAGGCAACGCTGCGGGATGCCTCTGGATTGGGATGACCTTGTGGGCTTTCACTCAGTACATAGCTGCCGTAGGAACGATGGGGCCCGGCGCGAGTGCGACCGTGGGACTATTCGTGGCAGCGACCACATTCTTGGCTCAGATCCCATTCGTGGTGTTAGCAGTTCCGCCTGTAGTCTATGCTATAGCCAGAGTCTATCCTGACATGATGGTTCAATCACGCGTGAGTCGCTAGGCTACGTGGCGCGCATGGCTGAATCCGCTGTACTTGTTCCAGCACCGCTGTCAAGTCTGTTTTCGCCGAAGCTCCTCGACGTTTCGGGCTGCCCTCGCAAGGACCCTGCAAAGATCGGGGCCCTGGGAGGCGGATTCGGCCTAGCGGAGGGAGTATACACCGCGGCACAACTCGAAGGAAATCAGCCGGACAAGCTAACCATTCGAGTCAACGGAGAGACCTCCGGCTTCCCCCCAACCGCCGCCGCAATACGCATCCTAAGAGAACGCAAAGACATCCACGGCGCCATCGCCATCGATCACAAGATGAGCGTCCCAATAGGCGTCGGCTTCGGAACTAGTGCAGCGGCGGCAGTCGGCGCAGCCCTAGCGCTTTGCGCGGCCGCAGAAAAACCCATCACCGTCCAACATGCAGCCACGATCGCACACACAGTTGAGCTGCAATGTAGAACAGGCCTGAACTCGGAGCTGGGCATCATACAGGGAGGCTTGACACTAGTCATCAAGGAAGGGGCACCAGGCTATGGAAGAACAGATTCCATACCCCTACCGAGACAGGCGACAATCGTCGTCGCCACCCTGGGCCCAGTTGACAAGACACGTGTCCTCGGAGACTACACGAAGCTAAGACGTATTGAGAAGATAGGAGACGCATACATGGAGAGGATACTCTCCGAACCCACACCCGAGGCATTTCTTCAGAGTGCAAGAGACTTCGCCGTTGAGGCAGACTTCTGCCGCGGAGAGATCCGAAGAATGATCAAGTTCATCGAGAGACAAGACATCATAGGAGCAGCTCAAAACATGGTGGGGAATGCCGTACACGCCCTCACACACAGGGATAAGGCCCAAGAGCTAGCTGCAGCTCTCGAAACCAAGTTCCCTCACACCACCGTCACCGTCTCCAGCATAGCGTGCGGGGTCACCACGCCGAGACCAAGAGAAACAAGGAAACAGCGCGATCGATCAACAAACACAGATAGAAAGAGAAGCCCTCAGATATCAACCCCAACGTAACCAACGGTCGAGACCACACCTACTCCAAACCGTGCTACCCAACACGATGAAGTTAAATCACCAAAACAATTGTGCTTGCCAGTGACACAAGCCATGAAGAAAGAAGAACAAAAAAAGCCAACCGCGGAAGAGCTACTTGAAAAATCAAGGAAGCCAGCAAAAGAAGCCCTCAGACTTCACCGCTACTATCACGGCAAGGTCCAGGTCATGCCCAAAGCTGTGATTCGCGACTATAGCGACTTCGGTATATGGTACACACCTGGAGTAGCAGCTCCTTGCCGCGAGATACAAAAGAATCCTGATTTGTCCTTTGAGCACACGAACCGCTGGAACTACGTTGCTGTTGTATCAGACGGCACCCGTGTGTTGGGTCTGGGAGACATCGGGCCTGAGGCGGGGATGCCCGTAATGGAGGGTAAGGCGTTGCTGTTCAAATATCTTGGGGGCGTCGACGCTTTCCCCATCTGTCTCGGGACGAAGGATCCGAGTGAGATTGTCCAAGCTGTGAAGTGGCTTGAGCCCACCTTCGGCGGAATCAATCTAGAAGACATAGAGAAGCCAAAGTGCTTCCACATTTTGGAGAAGTGTCGTGAGCGCTTGAACATCCCAGTGTGGCACGATGATCAGCAGGGAACAGCCACGGTTGTCCTGGCAGGACTCATCAACGCTTTGAAGCTAGTGGGGAAGAAGATGGATGAGGTTTTGGTCAGCATCGTTGGGGTAGGCGCCGCGAACACACGCACAGCGCTCGTTCTCACAAGGGCGGGTGTGACGCCGGGAAACATCGTGATGGTTGACAGCAAGGGAATCCTGAACCGGAACAGGACGGACATCGAAGCTGAGAGGAAGGAGAACCCCTGGAAGTGGGACTTCTGCCTGAAGACGAACGCTACCCAAAAGACGGGAGATATGCCCGAAGCACTCAAGGACGCTGACGTCTGTATCGCCGCGAGCAAACCCGGGCCAGGCACAATCAAAACAGAATGGATAACGCGGATGGCGGACGACGCGATCGTGTTGAGCTGTGCCAACCCGGTGCCGGAGATCTTCCCGTGGGAAGCCGTGGAGGCAGGCGCCAAGATCTACGCTAGCGGACGAAGCGACTTTGAAGGCTATTCCCAAGTCAATAATTCTTTGGGTTTCCCAGGTATTTTCCGTGGAGTCTTGGACGTTCGCAGTACAACGGTGACCGATGACATGTGTATCGCTGCCGCCAACGCTTTGGCAAAGTTTGCAGAGAAGAAGGGGTTGACTGAGAGCTACATCATCCCGACGATGGCTGATTGGGAGGTGTACGTCGATGTTGCTGTTGCTGCCGGCATCCAATCCATGCGTGAGGGAGTTGCGCGCTTGCAGTTGACCGAGTCGCAGCTGCGTGATCAAGCCACCTCGATTATCGCGAATGCGCGGAAGTCTACTGAAGTGTTGATGCGGGAGAAGCTTATCCCGCCTCCTCCCGCTGACTAGTGAACCAGAAGATAACACATAGGCCTTCTTCCTTCCTCTACCGATCGCCAACTATTCCCTGTTCTTGGGTAGAAAAATGGCTGCAATCATTGCGATCACCGTGTACATTAGAAGAAGGAACACGACGAAGTCAAGGCCCACGTTGTCCGCTAAATACCCTGTGATGGCTACTGAGAAGGAGCCTACGCCATAGGCCATAAAGAACATCACGCCATAGATCGCACCTCTTATCTCCTCTCTCGAGTAGATGGCTGCAAGCGAGGTTGATGCTGGCTGACGTGCGAAATGGAAGACCCCGTAGATAATTAAGAATGCCGCCAACCCTACGAAGAGATTGGAGAAGCACAGGAGGAAAAGCAGCCCTAGGGTGGATCCCGCACCCGAGAGGATCAATATTTTCCTTCCCCCTACTCTATTTGCGTATCTTCCGCCAAGAAGTTGCCCCACGATGCTGAAGGCGAGAACCAACGATGATGCCAGTCCAGCCATCTCGATAGACAAGCCTCTTCCTTTCACTAGGAAGGTTGGGAGGATGAACTCTAAGCCTCGGAAAAGGAGGCCACCGAATATGCTGATTATGAATAGAATCCATATCTCACGCATATGAAATGCTTCCATCACAACCCCTCCATAGCGGAATTGTCTTGTTCGGCTAGACTTGTCAGAGGTTACTCTTGAGAAGAAGAGGGAGACGACTACGGCTATAGCCCCAAAAAGAAGAAAGGCGGATTGCCATCCGAAGGTGAGTCCCACCAATGTTGCGGCCACAGGTGTTAAGGCCTGGCCTAGGCCGGCTGCTGCGCCGTGGATCCCCATGGTCGCGGCGGTGTCGCTGGTGTAGGTCTTGGAGATCATGCTATTGGCCGTTGGGTGGTAGAGGCTGGCCCAGACGGCTATGAGAAAGAACCCGGTGCCTAGGCCCAAGATGGTGGGGTAGGCGTATATGATTATGGTTGAGAGGCCTGAGAGCCCCAGGCTAAGGATGATCACACTTTTTTCTCCTATTCTATCGGAGAGAGTGCCTCCCACGAGAGCTCCCACGCCGTAGACGATGTAGCCTGCACTGGTAGCTAAGCTAAGTCCTTGGATGGATGCTCCTGTGGCCTCGAGTATTAGTGGTATGAGAGGAGGTAAGACCAAGAAGAAGGAGTGGTTCAGCGAGTGGGCTGTGCTTAGGAGAAAGAGTAGTAGATGCTTCTCCGCCGTCATAGTTCCTTCCTTCTGAGAGCATCCCCGGAATGCGATGAAAAACATCTCAGCGACTGAAATATATGTGCTGTTTGATTCAGTACTCCTAACATCGATCGATTCGCATCGGTGATTGCGCTTCTGAAAGCGTTGCGTCCAGGATTTCTTCAGGTGTAGGTGAGCTCCGTTAGGATCTGCAGGGCTTTCTGGAGACCGTCCAGCGACTCCACGGTGTTCCTATACTCTTCAGCCATATTCTTGTATTTGCCAGATGAGAGGACCTCCTCAATGGACCAAGTTAGCGTCGTTTCTGAGAGGTCTTCCTGCTCGAGCATGATGGCTGCGCCGACCTCCTGAACCCTCTCCGCGTTCCCGAGTTGCTCGCTCTGGCCAGGTGTGGGTATGCACACCATGGGTTTGCCGAGTGAGAGAGCCTTTGAAAGCGTTGTGTGTCCGGCTCGGCAAACTATGGCGTCTGCGATCGCCATCACCTCATAGGAGTCTGGGACCCATCCGAAGATGCTCAGCCTCTTTTTTCGGATCTCTGTGTGGTCGTCAGGATTGCCCAAGGTGAGTATGACATGGTACTTCTGAGACAGGCTTTGAAGCATCTCTCGTATCACCCTTTCCAGGGCCTCCTTCTCTACCTTAGGGCCGCTCAGGTGAGCCAGGACCACCTTCTCCGATGCGTCGACACCGTATCTGTGCTTGATGCGGTCGGCCTGAGGCATCTCGGAGGGCTTTCTCTCCAAGAAGGGACCTACGAGCAAACACCTGCTGGCGTGCTCGGCTGGGATTCTCAGGTTCCCCAGGGAGATCGTGTAGGGCGGCGGAAAGTCGGCAATGAGTATTCTGTCGCTCTTAGCCCATATCCTAGGTAGCAAGTCAAGGGAGGCCTCGACCATCTCTGACAGGATCGCGTGCTTTTGGTGAGCCCATCGAGGTAGCCTAACGTTGAACTGGTTGAGAATGAGTACAGTTCTAAACCCAAGTGCCTTGGCAGCGAGGACAGTGCTGGCCCTCGTGTCTGCGATCACGACATCGGGCCTAACCCCGTCTATGTATCCAGCTTCGCACGCCACCTGTCTCAAGACCGTGAGAGGCAGAAACGCGTTTCTGTATATGGTCAGCTTGATGCTCGCTCTTCCCTCCTTGAAGGCCCCATAGGACACAGGAGGGACGGAGAGTGTTCGAAACCCGCTCTGCCTGACATATGACATCGCTTCACCGTACGTCGACACCTGGACTGTCCAGCCCCTCGAGGTTAGGGCCCGGGCGAGTGCCATGGATCGAGAGGCGTGGCCCAAGCCTATGCCGCAGGTGCCTATGTGGGCTAGCAACCCTCTGCACCTGAAGGCCTCTCCTCGATCTGTCCTCCGGGCTCAGTCTCCTCGAAGATCTGGGCTTGGAACCTCTGTATCCTCACGTCTTTCTCAAGCCAGGAGGTCGTGGGCAAGCCGGCTTTGATGCAGGTCTGTCCAAGAAACTCCTCGGCGTTCCAACCCCATTCCACTGGCACTTGAGGGAGGAGCAGGCCCTTGCTGAATCCCCTCTCAACGATCAAGCCGTCAATTCCAACCCTCACGAGACGAGGAAGTTTCCTCCTCTCCCCTTCGGATATTGTCTCCGGAGGCGTTAGCACGCTGACCTCAACCTGGATTCGGTCAAGCTCGGATGGGTCTACGGATGGAAACCTGGGGTCCTCTACCGCCGCGCCTATGGCCGCGCCTATCGTAGCCTCGATCAGAGGCATTGTTGGAAGGGGATACCCTATGCACCCCCTGAGGGTCTTCCGTCCTCCCTCGACTCTGTTGAGGGTCACGAAGACCCCGCGCTTCTCCCGAAGTCTTTGGGAGACCTCAGGCGCGGGAATCCTTCTCGCCGTGTTCAGGTACTGGGAGATCGCCCTTCTGGCTATGAACGCAAGGATGTTTCCTTCTTGCTTCGTGAGCCTCTTCATCTACACGGCCTCTACCGTGTGAGCAACGATGCCGCCTGCTTAAGCTTTGTCTCTATCCCTTTCCAGTGGGTTCCAACCCAATACTCTTTGCCGCACCCACCGCATATCCATCTCCTGCTCCCTGCCAAGCACACGTCCTCCAATTTCGAGTTACAGACAGGGCATCTGGAGGATTTCTCGTCGAAAACCAGGGAAATGCTCTTTTGACGAGCGACTCCAGCGAGCATTTCAGCCACCGTTCCCTGATCAAGCCTCACAACATCAGCCCGCATCCTGCGCGCCCTGGCTGCCAAGGCACCGTCGGTCGTAACGAGGACCCTTCTCTCCCTCAAGGCCTTCTGTATCAGATCCTCGTCGCTTCCACGCCAGTACGCCGCGTCGTACCCGAGTATCCTCAGCCACCTAGCCAGTTTTCCGAGCATCGAGTTCACGGCAAACTTCGGAAGGCGGCGGTCAGCAGGCAACTGTATTTTTACCTCCCCTCAAAGCGCACCCTGATTGGTGGGAGTGTCGCTTCGCGCCCATTGAATCTGCTTATCCCTCGATCTTGCTACTCCTCTTTTTTTCTCTCCTCAGCCAGGTCGAGCCTGCAGTCTTCACAGGTGAACCGACCGTTTATGGGTATGAGCAGGTCCGACCACTCGCCGCAGGAATCGCAGTTGCCCTCGGTCGGCTTGGCCTCCTTAGACAACACGTCTGCTTTCCCCTGTATTCTCATTCGCTCTCTGATTATCTCCAGTATCTCGGGTGTTACCTGAAGGACGTCCCTCACACTGACTATGCCCGCAAGCCGGTCCTTGTAGACAACTGCGAGGCGGCTCACCTTCAGCCGCGTCATCTTCCTGAGGGCCGCGCTGATTTCTTCGTCCGGGGAGACGGTGTGCAGCGGTGAGCTCATAATCTTTGTGACTGGAACATTGCTCGGCCTCAGGTCATCGGCCAGAACCTTGTCCACTAGGTCGCGCTTTGTTATTATGCCGAGAGGCTTCCCGTCCTCGACCACGACGACGCTTCCCACATGATACTTCTTCATCTTCTCGGCGACCACTTTTGTGGTCTCGTCTTTCTTGACTTCGACGACGGGGCTGCTCATTACGCCACGAACGAGTACGTCTTCCACCAGCGTCGTTGGCCTCACCATGTTTCACTTGTCTCCGGGAAACCCCTTCACTATCCGTTGGGATATAAGGTTGCTTGGGTCCGCGAAAGCGATCCCCCGCCGAAGGGGACAGCTCTCTTCACATCTTCTAGAAGCCTATGCTTGACCTCTCTATCCATTTCCAGGCTCTCTTCGCCGAGCAGCAGGGCAATCGTCCTCTCTGCAAGTTTTTTCGCCGGGGTCCTGCCGGGAGTCAGCTCCACATATCTCGGCGTGATGTGAGCCACCGCCTCCGGAGGGCCTGAGAGCACCTCTACATGTTGTCCCTTTCTCGATAGGCCGATGGCCATCTTCAGCTCCGTCTTCACGTAGTTTCTCTTTCCCCGGACGTGGAATGAGCCCTTGGGTAGGTATTCTCCTGTGGGGGCAGACTTGGAGATCTGGTCCGGTTTGACGTGGTAGACACTCA
>JBGVSY010000071.1:0-5607 GCA_041862235.1 Nitrososphaeria archaeon
GTTGAAGAGCTCATGAAGTCGGTTCAAGAATTAGAAAGTGGAATGCCCTCGAACCATAGGTGGGCAAGGATCTTCGGGTTGGTGGCGCTATTTCATGTGGCCGTCGCGGCTGCGTGGACAGGGTTGACGGCAATTCCTGACTTGAACATCCCGCGTATCATTGCGGGGGGGAGCGCTGGTATGTGGTACACCACGGCCTACTTCATGTACATCATCGCAGGAGCCGTAGGAATGACTGCATTCGCAGCTATGTACTACGTTGCGGGAGGCAACGTCAACAACACTCTCGGTAAACTTCACCTCTTGATCTCAAACGTGGGGATCGCAGGAGCAGCATACGTGCTGGGCTACGCTGGCTACAACGCAGGGTACATGCAACACGTCCTGCAAACACCTACGGAAGAGATACACCAGTTTCTGGCGCCATTCGCTGAACCCCTGGGTGTCCTGATCTTGATAGCCACCTTGGGCGTACTTGTGGGAGTCGTCAGCCTGGTTCTTGCCTTTAGACGCCGAAGCTAGATCGATCCTCTACACACAACCTCGAGAAAGCTCAGCGTCGACGTCTTGCGAACCGTGTCCGGCAAGCGTCCGCGCCATCCTGGATACATGTGATTCGCTCAGCGTTACAGTTCATGGCATCTCCGATCTTGCGGAAGAAGGCTTTGTGACCCTCGCAGACGATATCCGGATACTTCTTTGCAAGCTCATAGTAAATGCAGTTGAATGCCCCAACAACCATTGCATCCCTCTCCCTAGACTCTATTTGGGTCTCCATACCCATTTCATGCAGCAACGGTAGAATGTGGGCTTCAAAGTCATCGAAAGTCTTTACCGGGAAGTTCGCCATCTCCTGCCTCTCCAAGAAACTCTCGGCCAGCTGCTCACCCATGGATCGCATGAGAGCCACCGCCCTTCTCTTTGACGACCTGATCGTCCTCCGCAGCAACTCACCAGCCAACAGTTGGTACTGTCGCCTGGGAAATCCCAGATCGCGCCACTCCCTCGTCAAGACGTAGAGATTAGAGGGTCGACCAACTGTCCTTGAGCTTTCCTTGCTGCTCTCGACAAGGCCCGCCCTCTCAAGAATCATCATGTGATGACGAACAGTAGCCTTGCTCATGTGCGTCTTGTTCACTATGTCATCCGTGGAGAGAGGGCCTTTCCTCGCCAGCAACGCCAGAATGCGCTTCCTCGCTCCAATCGACAGCGCCTTGTACGCCAACTCATCTTGCCCGACCATGGCTTTCCCGGTAACCCCAACTACCTCCAGCGAGCAATCTATTAGATTAGCGTTTTCCCGAGGCCAACAGCCTTTCGGATCCATCTGAAGTGATCCGCCGAGCGCATAATTGTTATATAAGTGATGTTTATAGCACATATTGTCCACACGATGCAGGTACTCGAGAGGGAGATCCCCGGGGCGCTTCAGGTTGACTGGCAGTTTTCTGAAAGAATAGTGAGAGCTGGAGGAGACAAGCTTTCACTCTGCTTCCAATGCAAGACCTGTACGGGGAGTTGTCCTTCCGCGCTAGCCAGTGATTTCAGGATCGCGAAGGTTGTGAGGATGGCCCGGCTGGGACTGAGGACGAGACTCCTTCGCGGGGACCTCGTATGGAAGTGCACTCTCTGCGACAAGTGCCGAGTCCGTTGCCCCGAGGGCGTCGACATACCGGGAGTTGTCAAGGCCTTGAGGGCCTTAATGCTTGAAAGAGGAGGCATTCCCGAGGCTGTCTTCCTGGCTGAGAGTGCTATCTGGGAAAACAAGAACGTGTTCGCTATGGATCCTGCTTCGAGGATGGACTGGGTGGACTACACAGGCGCCGAACCCCAGGTGAAGGACACAGCCGATCTCGTCTACTTTGTGGGCTGCGTCACCTCATACTCAGGAAGGGCCCAGGACATCGCTCACGCTGTCTCATCCATCCTAAATGGCGTTGGGGAGGACTGGACTCTACTCAAGGACGAGTGGTGCTGTGGACACCCTCTAGCGCTGACAGGTGGAGAAGGGAGAATCAAGCAGACGGCGAAGCACAACGTTGAGGTGATTGAAGCCGCCGGGGCGTCCAGAGTGGTGACGGGGTGCCCTGGTTGTTATCTTGAACTTGCTCACGCGTATCCGAAAGTCCTGGGCAGGGCTCCTCGCTTCGAGGTGCTTCATATCACACAACTACTTGACCGCTACGTCCAGCGGGGACTGTTGGAGATGAAACAGTTTGACGAGAAGCTCACCTACCACGACCCCTGCGAGCTTGGGAGGATCGGAGGTGTTTTCCAGGAGCCCAGGAACGTCATGGGCTCGTTCTGCACATCATTCTTCGAGCCCGTGGAGAACTTGGAGAACAGCAATTGCTGTGGAGCAGGTGGCTTCGTGAAGGGAGTAGACCTGCCCTTGGCGAGCACCTTGGCAGATATGCGTCTTGAGGCAATGGCCGCGACGGGAGCAGAGGTTGTCGTTTCGGCTTGCCCCTCCTGTTATCAGAACCTGCTGGAAGCCTCTCAGAGAAAAGGAAACATGGTTCGAGTCCTGGATCTCTCCGAGCTCGTTGCTCAACGGGCCGGGTTGGATTGAGCGAGAATCTCTTTCGAGCGCCTGTAGACTTCAATCCCGAGGAGGAATGGATCGAGGTTTCAGCCATCGATCGTTCTGGTTAACACAGGTTCCTGGGTTTCGAACAAGTTCGTTGTTAGGTACTTGTCCCCATTGTCGGGGAGCACCGCGACGATCGTCTTGCCCTTGCCGAGTTCCTTGGCTTTTCTGAGGGCGACGTGCAGGATAGCCCCCGAACTCATCCCTATGAACAGCCCCTCCTCTCTGCTCGCCGCTCGCGCCACTTCGAATGTCTCGGGGACGTTTTCCTTTGGTATCTCAATCACTTCGTCGAAATGCTCACTTCGGAAGAGTTGGGTGGGATAGGGTTCCCCGGGGTTCCGCAGGCCTTGGATGCTGACCCCGAGCTTGGGCGTGACCCCGACTACTTTGATGTCTGGGTTGTACTGTTTTACCCGCATCGAAGTCCCCACGCCAGTGCCTGCGGTTCCGATTCCCACCACGATCATGTCTATCTTGCCATTCGTTTGCTGGAGGATCTCCTTCCCTGTGGTCTGGTAGTGTGCCTGTATGTTTGCGGGATCCCTGAATTGGTCGATGTCGACGTAGTCATCGGGGCAATCCTTGAGGAGTTGCAGCTTGAGCTCGACCGCCCCTCCGGTTCCTTTGGCTCCGGGGGAGAGGATGAGCTCTGCGCCATACGCTTCTATTATCTTTCGTCTCTCTATGCTGACTGATTCAGGCATCACGATGGCGATCCTATATCCTTTCGCTGCCGCGATCATTGCCAACGCGATGCCCGTGTTCCCCGAAGTCGCCTCAAGGATCGTCTTGTCCCGAGACAACCTCCCTGCGCTCTCCGCGTACTCTACGAGGTAGAGCGCCATGCGGTCCTTAACGGACCCCCCGATGTTGTACCACTCAAGCTTGGCATAGACCGTGGCGTCGTTTGCCCCGGTGAGCCTATTTATCCTAACCAAAGGCGTGTTTCCGATCAGATCGGTTATGCTATTGACAACAGCCATTCATTCACCCTCTCAACCGTTCCAAAGGGATGTCAACCCGTCTTTGAAGGACCGAGATATGCCTCAACCCAGCCCCCACTTGGATCATGTGTCTCGACGTCTTGAAGTGCAGCTTCTTCCCGGTCACTCCAGCCTCCATGACATCTTGCTTGGTCACCGGTTCCTCCCCACGCCAGGCCTTCACCTGAATCGAAGGTGACTCATAGTCCACGAACACCAAGGGGATCCGGGTGCATCCCAGTTGCTTCAAAGCGTTGAACCTGTGCTCCCCATCTAGGATCACGTTGGTTCTTCTGTCGACGACGATGGGACGTTTCAGCATGCCATCGTCCCGAATCTCGGCCCTCAACGCCTCCAGGTGTTTGGGGTCAACTTCTTCATGTTCCCGCAGCTTGCTCAGATCTACAAAGTCGACTCGAGCTTGGGTCATAGGCAGGACAAAAGCAGTCACCCATCTCAAAGCCCCCTGCTATAACACCGTTATACATATTTAACATTTGCGGGTTGCTCCTGATCAGTCGGCTGCTTTTCGTGCGCTCATTCCCGTACTTCCTGGGGGGTTGACATCGCTCCACCTAGTTTCCTCATCTGTGTGAACAATTGATGGTTGTGACCTGTCGAGTCATTTCTTCTCGGAGCCTTCCATAGCCGCTGTCATGCTTCCAGTTCTGTATCCTTCCATGTCCAAGGTAATGAATGAGAAGCCTAGTTCCCTGAGCTTATGAGCGATCTGATCCATGATTTCAACATCGAGAACCAGCTTTCTTTCATCCCTACCCACCTCTATCCTCGCCAATCCATCATGATCCCTAACTCGAACTTGCCGGACCCCGCTAATCTTCTTGACGTATTGCTCGGCTCTGTCAACCCTTTCCAGTCTCTCCTTCGTGATCCGCTCATCGAAAGGAATGCGGGAGGCCAAGCAGGCCAAGGAGGGCTTGTCGTGAATAGACAGCCCTAATTTCTGAGCTACTACCCGAATCTCCTCCTTTGTGAATCCGCTCTCGACCCATGGGCTGAACACGTTGTTGTGCTCACGCACAGCATTGAAGCCTGGTCTGTGTCCGCCCAGATCACTAAAGTTTGTGCCTTCGAAGACGGCTTCAAATCCGAGCATCTGAGCCAAACCCTGTAGACGATCCAGCAGCTCCTTCTTGCAGTAGTAGCATCGGTTCTCAGGGTTTTTAGCAAAGTCGTCGTTCGACAGCTCGTCGGTCTCCACGACATAGTGTTTGATGCCTATTTCCCGGGCCATCTTCCGGGCATCCTCCAACTCGTCATCAGGATACGTCGGAGACTTGGCGGTTGCCGCCACAACTCTTTCTCCAAGTAAGTCATAGCATAGAGCCGCAAGGGTTGAGCTATCTACACCACCTGAGAAAGCCAGTACAACTCCGCCCCTCCCCTTCTCCTCGATGACTTGCGCTAACCTTTTCAGTTTGTTCGGGATGTCTTCCGAGGAAGACTTCCTTAGCAGATCGATCTTCGAGTTTGACATCGACAAGGGTCTTGATAGTGCCTGACGTAAAATCATTTACCTAGATCGATCGAGGAATCCAATCGATCAAATTCTTGACAGATGATGGAAGCTTGATAAATGTCGTGAGCTCCCTGATGTTGGCGGCTTGAATGTGGCGTACCGGCGTCTGGTCAGAAAGCTGACGAAAGAAAACCTCTGGATATACATCCTCAGCCTCCTACGCGAGAGGCCTGTTTACGGATATCACATAAGAGACGCGATAAGCCAGAGATTTGGCTTCAGCCCATCAAGGGTCACATGCTACGCCGTTCTATTGAGGCTTAGGCAGGCAGGGTACGTGACCGTGGAGAGGACCGAGAAAGGCGGTGAGGGGCCCCCACGCAAGTACTACAAGATCACGGCGAAGGGAAGCGAGACGCTGGACAGGGCGAAGCAGTACCTACGTGAACTTGGTCGGGCGCTGTAGCTAGTCTATGATCATAGAATACTTATATCTCCGTCTCATCGAACGTCCTAGACTAGTCGAGAAAGGGCGTCACAATGCCGAAGAT
>JBGVSY010000072.1:0-3085 GCA_041862235.1 Nitrososphaeria archaeon
TGAATCTCACGGTTGAAATAGGACATCAACGAGAAAACATCGTAGGGGCTATTTTCATAATAGACTTTCGGAGAGTCGGTGTGTGAGTGACAGTCGACGGTGTGTATAGTCTCCATCTCTTCCAGAATGTGTTGACGCAGATTGTTCAACCACATACCTCCAAACTCTTTCCAAGATTAGACAGTAGACAGTGCCGATCCTAAGATAAGCGTTTGCTTCATCTTCACTTTCTTTTGGTTGGGGGAATGAGCTTTGCGACTTGGAGACTCTTAGCTAGCTAGTTGTTGAAAGAAGATCCTCTGGATCTATTGCAGCAACGAATAAATAGAATCCGGGCTTCTCGAGACGTTGACCCACTTTTCTGAAGCCAAGGTGGTCGAAATAAAAACTAATTGCGCGCTGATCGAGTGAACTGACAGTAGACCGTATTGTAGAGACCCCCTTGGTCTGAGCAAATCTAGCTAAGTGCCTCATCAGCTGGGTGCCAACTCCCTGTCTTGGCGGAATCGCACAAATAAACCTGATTCGAATGTTCGATTCTTCTAGATAGAAATCAAGAAGACCTCTAATGTCTTCCGCAATAGTTGCTATCCATATATTGCGTTTTTCCTTTCGCTCCAGGTACCGCTGCAGATTTTCCTTCATGAGCTCAGTGAGACCGTCCAATGGTTCAGCTGATCCTGGTGGCTCCTCTATCAATAAGCCCTTAGCGTAAATCGATGCAGCTTTCTCAATATATTCCTCGGTTAGCTCATGAACCGCGACCCAGTCTCCGGAGTTGGAACTAATGCCGCCCACTTCCCGTGATGCTTTTAGCTCAGTGAAACCCTATATCGTTCTAAGCCTCATACTGTCTTAGCGCGCGCTAGCTAGCTGAGCCGCCAACTTAAGAAAGCTAGGACCGATCAGACTTGGGTTGAAGGATACGCTGGAACTGTAATTGAGGCTTTCAGAGATAAAGGTTCTTACAATTGCTGAGGTCGGCCTAGCCCGAGGCGGAGTAGAGCTCCTCCTGCAATCATTGTTCCGATGGCGAAGGTTGTCTGTTCGATGAGAGTAATCAGGGTAGCAGAAATGAAGTAAATGGGTTGAAGATTCTGCATTGTTGCCAGCAGGATGTTCCCAAAAAGGTGTCGTGAAACATTCCCGCAGTATGCACATAGAAACAGGCCCAAACCGCTTCTCCTCGAAGTTCTCGACATGACAAAATCTCCGATTTTTCCACGTAACAAAAGGATTGCTACCAAGCCAACCACGTGGAATATGAGGACGACAGAGGCGTCTCTCCCAACGGGTAGAAGGAGCCAGACCAAGATCAGCAAGAAGAGAGTGATCGCGGGCACACGCCAATTCTTGTGCACCAGCATTCCAGTCACAGAGGCCGAGATTGCAGGCCTGAGGGGAGTGAAAGGCCCAAAGACTGGAGGCTGATTCAGGAAAGACCCGACTAGACCGGCTATTAAGCAGCTGATGCCTCCCATTCCGGTCCCAAGCAGGATCCCCGTTAAGGGAGACGTTACCCAGCCAAACCTCAGAGAAGCCCCCGGCACTCCCAGAATCGGCGTGAAGGGGGCAAAATCCGCCAAAGCATTAAGAGCGGCGAAAACCGAAACGTAAGTTAGAATCAACGATCTGGGCTTAGTTCTGCTCATCAGAGGGATCCTACCTCAAACATGCTGGCGCAGCGTAGCAGCGTCACTTTCTTCGGACTGAAAGGATACTCATGTACAAACAATCGTTCTTTGGTATAACAACCTCATAAGGATCGTAGTCATCGGTGAGTTCCACAGGTGCTCCTCGAATTATCACAAGAGGGATCATCTCTGACGTTTCACCCATAACAAGGTGGGCAGCTGCGGCCAAATCATCAGCAACGTTGATCCTTGTGATCAGAGCTGTCCGGTTATAGAGATCTGATAGTCCTCTGCAATCCTTTACTGGTCTGACACCAGCTATTCCAAGAGCAAAACCTGTGGTACCAATCCTCATGGGGTTTACGTGACTGTCAACCAAGATTAGCCCAATCTTCTTCCCGGCCTTCTCTGACAATGCCTTCCATATCCTCTTAGCTGTATCATTCGGCTTGATCGGCCACAAGACTGCCGAGTTCTCAGGAGCATTTTTGTGATCTATACCTGCATTAGCGATCAACACATCATTCTTCATGGTTAGAAGGGCCCTCGGCACTCCACCATAGACTTCCTCTGCCTCCCTGAGAACAAGCTCCACAAAGGAAGGTTCAAGTGAATGTTTCTCGGCTAGCTTCCTTGCCTTTCTTGTGGGTTCCACAGAGTCGAAATCAACAATTCTTCCTTCACTTGTTGCCACGATCTTGTCAGCCACGAGCAGAATGTCTCCATCCTCAATTTCGAGACCGGCATTGTCGATGGCTTCGACTATGACTTTGATTATATCATCCCCAACCTGAACAAAGGACGTTTTGACGGGCAATATCTCCAAGAAGTCTCTTCCTCCACAGGGAGCTCCTAAATGCTAAGGCGTCTCCTGCCGTATTTTGACGTGTCATAGAAGGGCGTATTCACTATCTCAGCTTGAAATGGAGTCCTTCGCGTCAAGACATCGACGCGAGTCCCAATCTGTGCGTATTCTGGGGGAACGTATCCCAACCCGATGCCGTACCTAAGCAGAGGAGAGAATGTTCCGCTCGTCAGTCGGCCTATTTCCCTCCCTTGAGAGATTATCTTGCCTCCAGCTCGAGGTATCCCCTTTTCCAAGGCGTGAATTCCCGCTAGCAGACGTCTGACTCCTTCAGCCCTCTGTTTCAAAAGTGCCTCCTTCCCGATGAAGTCCTCTTTCTCGAACTGCACCACGAAGTCCATCTTTGCTTCTAGGGGCGTCGTGTCCTCATCTATGTCGTTGCCGTAAAGACACATGCCCGCCTCTGTGCGGAGAGTATCGCGAGCCCCCAAACCACAAGGTCTTATGCCGAATTCTTGACCTGCCTCCAGAATAGTGTGCCAGAGTCTTTCAGCCCTCTCGGACTTGGCTAGAGGGGTATCCCAGAGAAATATCTCAAATCCATCTTCACCAGTGTATCCCGTCCTAGAGACGAAGACTTCTTCTC
>JBGVSY010000073.1:0-4238 GCA_041862235.1 Nitrososphaeria archaeon
GGGGAAGGCTTCTGGTCCTAGTTATTCTCTCCATAATTCCCATTGTCAACTTCATCACGCTGGGCTACCTGGCGAGGGTGATCCGGGAGACGCCCAGCCGCGGCGACCCGCCGAAGCTGGAGGACTATGGAGACATGTGGGTGGAGGGTCTCAAGATTGTGGTCGCCCTCATAATCTACGCCATCATCCCGGCGGTTCTGATCGGTCTCGCCGCAGCTCCTCTGATCGCCGCCGGACTCTTCGGCTACTTCGGATGGATGCCGTGGCAATTCCCAGTCTTCGTTGTCGGCACGGTCATAGTCTTGATTATCGTCGGTATCGTCCTAGGGTTCTTCATCGCCATCGTTGCCAGCATGGGGATCATCCACATGGTTAAGAAGAAAAGTTTCGGGAAGGCCTTTGCTTTCGGGGAGATCACCGGCATCATCGGCCGAGTTGGATGGGGTAGCTTCATCCTCTGGCTCATCGTCATCTACGTCATCTCATGGATCTACGGCCTCGTCGTGGCAATACCGGTGATCGGTTGGCTGATTAGCCTCGTGTTGCTCCCGGTCTACGGCGCGTTCGTAGCGAGGTCAGCCGGTCTCGTCTACGCGGAAGCAACCGGCGAGAGGGCACTGCCGCCCGCTGCGGAAGCACCGATCTGACCTCGATCGAACGTACAAACCGAACGGCTGAAAGCAGACGACGGGGCTAGCGCCACGGGTCATATGCTCGATCTTGAGATATCCTTTTCGATCGATCTATTGATTTTTGGCTATTAGCCGTGCAACCGAGTCGAAGACGCTGTCCCACATCTCGGGTGTAAGCCTTCCCGTCTGGGTGTTCTGAGGGCTGGGATGATAGGAAGCCAAGAGGAATGGGTGCCGGGTCTCACCTATGTTGTGGAGGGCGCCGTGCTTGAACCGAAACCCCTTCAACTCCAAGTCTGCGTCAAGCTGTGTAACGGTGTGGAGATAAGACTCGAAGGCTATCCTGCCCAGCGTCAGGACAACACGTGCCTTGTCCAGTATCTCGAGTTCACGCGCCAGGTACTCGGAGCAGTTGGCTATCTCATTTCGGGTCGGGTTGTTCTGCGGCGGAGCGCAGCGCACCGCCGCAGTTAGGTACGCCCTCCTCAACTGGAGGCCATCGTCAATGCTTTCGCTGGCAGGTATGCTGGCGAAACCATGTCTATGGAGAGTAGCGATGAGCAGGTTGCCTGATCTGTCCCCAGTGAACATGCGGCCTGTTCGGTTGGATCCATGTGCCGCTGGCGCCAGTCCGACTACCATCAGCTCAGCATTGGGGTCCCCGAACCCGGGAACAGGCTTGCCCCAGTAGGTCCAGGATTCGAACCGAGGCTTCTTCTTCCTCGCCACGGTGGCGCAGTAGCTTCTCAGACGGGGACATCTTCGGCAAGCAACCACTCTTCTCTTCAGCGTCTCGAGCTCGTCGTGGATATCGGTGGGCAAGGCGTTTCTCACACATTCAGTGGGGTGGCGGTCTTCTGTTCACAGCTTCTCTGCTCAGGCATATATTGTTTCGATTGAGGGATTGATACTCGATCGACTGCGCAATTGCCGTATCTCTCGAGAAAAGCGGAATGTGGGTTGTGTGGAGGGCATAGGACACCAGAACACATTTCTACCCATCCTTAACGGAAACCGCTGTCGATCGAGCATGAAGAAGACCATAGGCCTGCTCACGAGTGGAGGCGACGCCCCCGGGATGAACACAGCGATCCGAGCCGTGGTCCGCGCCGCTGCATACAGGAATCTCCGGGTCTCGGGCTTCAAGAGAGGATACCTGGGCCTGATCAACAACGAGGCACTCGCCCTGACATCTAGGGCCGTGAGCGGCATCGTCAACCTGGGAGGAACCATGCTGAAGACGGCCAGATGCGAAGAAATGAAAACACGAAAGGGCCTCCAGAAAGCGGCCGCAGTTCTCCACGACAACCGTCTGGACGGCCTGATTGTGATAGGCGGCGACGGCTCACTCACGGGCGCAGACCAGCTACAGAGGATCAGTGGAATACCCGTCATAGGCATACCTTCCACAATAGACAACGATGTCGCAGGAACAGACCTCACAGTGGGCTTCGACACGGCCGTCAACAACGCCCTCACGGAGATAGACAAGATCAGAGACACAGCAACCTCACACGAAAGGCTCTTCATCGTAGTCGTCATGGGACGAACAAGGGGCTTCATAGCTCTGGAGGTAGGCCTGGCATCAGGGGCAGAGATAATACTCGTCCCAGAGATAAAGTACGATCCCTGCTCGGTTGCCGAAGAAATGGCCGAAGCACGCAAGAGCGGAAAGATGTCCAGCATCATCGTCATGGCCGAAGGAGCGGGAGACCCATCACTCCTCGCCCAAGAACTGGCTGAAACGGCTGGCTACGACGTAAGGATGACCGTCCTCGGACACGTACAGAGAGGAGGCTCACCCACGGCAGACGACAGGGTCCTGGCATCACTCTACGGCGTCGCAGCCGTTGGCCTCTTCCTGAAGGGCGCGCAGAGGAACTTTGTAGGAGTCAAAGGCGGAAAACACGTCTATCCAAGACTCACCACAGCCAGAAGGAGGAAGAAACTTGACGCTAGACTTTGGAGGGCGGCTAAGATACTCTCGCGGTGACCGATCAATCGCGATCCGATCGATCGAGGCCAAGGCCTACCCAAAATGTCGCAGATCGGCCGGCAAAGTTATTAGCAAAATCGACGAGAGTTCGCTGGGGATCGACTAAGTGACCGACATCTGCTTCGTCTTTGAGGTGCACCAACCCTTCAGGTTAAATCGGAACTATCACGCAGACCTCCTAGCTCGACGTCAAGTATCTAAGGAGGATCTCTTCGATCTGTATTTCGACCACCGGCTGAACCGAGAGGTGTTTGACAGAGCTGCTCAGAAGTGTTACTTCCCCGCCAACAACACGATCCTAGAGCAGATCAACAAGCTGAAGGGAAACCGGAAGCAGTTCAAGGTTGCATTCAGCCTGTCGGGAGTCTTTGTCGAGCACTGTGAGCGATGGAACGGAGATCTGCTGGAGTCGTTCAGGCAGCTCGCGCGGTCGGGTTGCGTGGAGTTTCTTGGGCAAACCTATTATCACTCTCTCGCCAGCCTCTTCGGATCGGATCGGTCCGAGTTCGTCGAACAGATCGAGATGCATCGCCAACTGATGAAAGAGGTCTTCAATTACGAGCCCAGTGTTGTGGAGAACACCGAGTGCATCTATAACAACGCCATTGCCAAAACATTGGATCTCATGGGGTACAGAGCCGTGATCACGGAAGGTGTTGAACGCGTCCTCGGTTGGAGAAGCCCTAACCATGTCTACAACGCGAGAGGCTCTAACATTCGGGTACTGCTCCGCAACTACCAGGTTTCCGACGACATCGGCTTCCGTTTCACATCCACTTGGTGGGAGGAGTGGCCGCTCACAGCCGAGAAGTACTCCAGCTGGTTGGCGGCGAATCCAGGAGAGGTGATCAACATCTTCCTCGACTACGAAACCTTTGGAGAACACCACTGGCCTGAAAGCGGAATCCATGACTTCCTCAGATGGCTTCCCAGTGAAGTCATCAAGCGGGACCACCTGGAGTGGCGCACCCCCACTGAGGTCGTTCAGCAACACAGCCCGGTTGGTGAGATCGATGTCTTTGAGTACGACACGATCTCATGGGCAGATCTTGAGCGAGACACCAGTGCGTGGATCGGCAACCAGATGCAGCTGACCTCTTTCGAGACGCAGAAGAGACTCGAACCAGCGATTAGAGAGTTGGGGGACTCCGAGCTGGTGAAGCTGTGGCGGTATCTCCAAGCCAGCGATCACCTCTACTATATGAGCACCAAGGGCGCAGGGCCAGGCGATGTACACGCCTACTTCAGCCCACTCGGAAGCCCTATACAGGCCTTTGGCGTCTACCTCGCGGTAATGTCGGACTTGGAGGCAAGGATCTCTCAGGAGCTTCAGAAACCTCACCTCGTTGCCAAGAGGATGCTTAGTGCCGTCCCTCCGAGCGGACGCTTCACTTTCTTCCAAGGGTTCGCGAGACCCATGAATCGAAGCGTTAGAAGTCTAGGCGAGTTCACCTCAGCAATTGAGAGCATCGAGAGTGGATCTATCGAGTTTCACATGGAGCGAGGGGACTTTGAGCGATGGTTCAGGCAAGTGGTCGTTGACGTGGAGCTGGCTGACAATATTCGGAAGGTCTCGAAACGGAAGCTCAAAGGCGACCAGCTGCGAAAAG
>JBGVSY010000074.1:0-10062 GCA_041862235.1 Nitrososphaeria archaeon
ATGATGTTTCATGCGATGCAAGCTTGAGCTATTCGATTATTCAATTGTGATATTTGGGCATAACCTGCGAATCGTTTCGAGCGACTTAACGGCATCATCATAGGGCAACTCGAAAACTAGCGGTCCATCAAACCCTTCTCCTTCAAGGAAACCGAACAGATCGGAGATTGGAAGGTCTCCAGCTCCGAGTGGGAGGTGGTCCCTCCTCATGATTTGTTCTCCGGTCTCGCGGTGGAACCCGTCATGTAGGTGGAGTTCGACGATTCTGTCGAAATGTCTCTCGAGGAACTCTACAACGGGAGTCTCCCCCGAGTAGCCAGCCAGTAAATGACCTGTGTCAAAGCATATGGAGAGATCAAAGAGATCCACGGTCTCCCTCGTTAGGCTAAAGGGAAACTCAACGTTCTCCAACGCTAGTCTTCTCGAGGGTATGCTGGTCCTTGAAAGTAGCTCTCCCACGCTTTGATCAGAGTATGAAGCCATGCTTCTGTTCACCAAATCCCCATAGGTGGAGGGTAGAATCAGTCTGCTGAACTCGGCAGCTAAGGCCCCGGTCGAGTGATGGACATAAGATTCAGGCTGCAATGTGTTGACCAGTTCTATTGAATCGATCAGCGAATCAACAGAGGCACGTCGTATATGTTCATTCGGAGACGCAGGCTCGATTGACCATAGAGGCAAGTGAACAGAGTACGATACTCCCTCCTCATCCCCTATCTTCCCAAGCTCGTCTATTACGGTCTCATTCAAAGATCCAGGGACCACGTAGCTAAGGTCTAGGGTAATCTCAATATGGTGAAAACCCCGCTTGATCGAGCGCTTCACGATTTCTGGAAATCTAAACTTTGAGAAGTCGATTGTTCCACCTCTCAAGATATTGCTCATGATCTCGCCGAAATCGAGGGGCATGATCCCAAACCTCATCGTGAACCACACCCTACAGTCGATCGATCGCCTAAAAATCTTATAAGATCTGCCCCGTCGAGTTTCAGACTGACATGAGTTCACCCCTGAGCCGCAACAGAGGGAAAACAACGAGCGAAGATCAACGCATCAGGTACATCGTTGTCTCACATACACACTGGGACCGAGAATGGTACCTGCCTTACCAAAAGTTCAGGATAAGACTAGTAAGGCTGATAGACACTCTACTGGACCTCTTCGCCAGAGGAGCGAAGCTTGAGTGTTTCATGCTAGACGGGCAAACCGTGGTCTTGGAGGACTGCTTGGAGATACACCCCGAACGCGAAACTGTCCTCAGAAGACATGTAGAGGATGGACGAATACTCGTCGGTCCGTGGTACACCCAGCCTGACGAATTCCTCGTCAGCGGCGAGGCCTTGATACGAAACCTGTTGCTGGGCCTGGAGATGGCGGAGAAGTACGGAGGCGCGATGAGAATCGGGTATGTCCCTGACACCTTCGGTCATGTCGCGCAGATGCCTCAAATACTCAGGGGCTTCGATATCGATTCCTTCGTCTTCACCAGGGGGATGGGCGACGAGGCTGAAAACCTCAAGGCGGAGTTTCTGTGGAGAGCCCCCGATGGGTCACAGGTCCTCGCCATCAACATGATTTTGGGCTACGGCATCCCGACATCCTGGCTCAAGGAACTTGGACTTGAACTGCGGGACGCCCTGAGAATCGCGCAACCCTACAAGAGGCTGTTGCTGTCTAGGGCGTCCACCAAGAACATTCTTTTGATGAACGGGGGCGACCATGTGTTCCCTCAGGCGGAGCCGCTTGAAGCACTTGGGATGTTCAAAGAGCTTTTTGAAGATGGAGTGTTGGTACAAGGCAGTCTCCGCGACTACTTGGAGAGAGTGCGGAGGGCCGATCCAACCCTTGCTGTACATCAAGGCGAGCTCAGGGGAGCGCGTTACCATCCAATCCTCGCCGGCACGCTGTCTTCCAGGATCCACATAAAGCAGGAGAACACGAAGAGTCAGTGTCTCCTCGAGTACTACGCCGAGCCATTGGCCACGTACGCTTGGATACTTGGGCTGGATTATCCACGCGTCATCCTCAGGAAGGCTTGGAAATACGTGCTCCAGAACCATGCGCACGATAGCATATGCGGATGTAGCGTAGACGAGGTCAATGAAGATATCCTTGGGCGGTATACGTGGACGAAACAGATATGCGAGTTCGTCGTCAACGACAGCCTTGAAGCTCTGTCCACCCGGATAAACACGAAGACCGCTAGGGATGGGTTGTCAACCATCATCGTTTACAACCCGTTGAACTGGACGAGAACCGACACGGTGGAGATGGAAATCGAAAAGCCCTCTACACCCCATTTCGAAATCAAAGATTTGGGTGGAAACAAGGTCCCGTATCAGGTTCTTGAAGAAGGAGAGAACCAGCTAAGGATATTCTTCGTAGCTGAGGGAGTGCCGCCCTGTGGCTACAAGAGCTACGTGATCACCGCGGCTACGGAGCGTCCGCTGTTCCAATCTTCTCTGATATGCGACCTAGACAGGCTAGAGAATGATTTTTTCGTAGTCAACATCGATGAGAGAAGAGGAGCATCGCTGACAATATTGGACAAACGTACTGGTTTTGTTTACAGGAATCTGAACGTGTTCGAGGATGGAGGAGACTGCGGAGACGAATACAACTATTCACCGCCAAAACACGACAAGATATCTGCAACCGAAAGGATGCGAGCGGAGACGAGTCTAGTTGAGAAAGGACCAGCAAGGGCTACGATACAAGCCAAAGTGGATCTAATTCTGCCTGAAGCCTTGGACGAGGAGCAGGAGGGGAGAAGCTCACACACGGTGAGTTGCCCGTTAACCGTATCTATATCAGTCTACGGAAATGTGCCTCGTGTGGATCTGAAAGTGCGCTTTGAAAACCGTGCGAAAGACCACAGGCTTCGGGTTGTTTTTCCCACAGGGCTGTCTGGCGTAGATCATGCGAACGCCCATGATCGCTTCTACGTCATGGAGAGGCTAATAGAGCCTCCAAGAGGCGAAAAGTGGGTTGAGAAACCCCCGACGACCCATCCTCAGCGGTTCTTCGTCGACGTGAACGATGACGTCATGGGGCTTATGATAGCGAACAAGGGCTTGCCGGAATATGAGGTCAGACGCGATGGCGAAGCGACCCTAGCTTTGACGCTCATCAGAAGTGTGGGATGGCTCTTCAATGTCAAGACCGTGGGGCCTGTTGTGCGACCGTTCCAGCTGTTCACCGAACTTGGAGTCGAAGAGGAGTTGCTCTCCAAGCTTAGATCCTTGGTGGGAGACAGGCTCGGAGACCTTGGGCCAACCATCCCAACACCGGAAGCTCAGTGCCTAGGGGTTCACACCTTCGAGTACTCAATACTCCCCCATGGAGGGACGTGGAAGACATCGAAGGCCTATAGAGAGGCGTACAATTTCAACGTCCCCCTGTTAGCTCATGAAACCACCGTACACGAGGGTGACCTGCCTGCCGAGGCCAGCTTTGCAAAAATTGAGCCTGAGGCGCTTGTCGTGACGGCGATCAAGAAAGCAGAGGCCGGAAATGCGTTCATATTGAGGTTCTACAACATAACTAGCGAGACCGTACAAGGAAAGATCCAGACACTTCTGCCCATAGAGGAGGCGTATGAAGCATCTCTGGACGAACGGGTCGTTCAGGGGACAGCTGTAGAGAGCGAAAGAACTATCCGCGTAAACGTCCGCCCTCACAGAATCATGACCATGAAACTTGAACGCACTGCTCGTCGATCGATCCGAGGAAGCGAGCTAGAAAGGATCTACCTGTAAGGATAGCCTAGGATGTTGGTGCCAAAAATGGTTCTTCGGTCGGTCGCATCCAGATGATTAGGCGTTCTGACGAAAGCATATTAGGCTATCTTAGTGTACCCACACGGGCGTTATGTACTAGATAGCAGACGCGTCGTGTCGTGGTTCACTTGTTGACCAAGAGCAAAAAGCTGATCTACGCCGTGGGCAGGCTCGGTTCCTCCGCCCTGCTCTCGCTGATCGACATCGCGACGTTCTGGTTCTACCTGGATTTCCTCAATCTCGGCGGACTCTTGACCGGAATAGCCTTCGCTTTCGGGAAGCTCGTGATCGCCTTCTTCGGATGGTACTTCGGATATCTAAGCGACATAACCAAGTTCAAGAGGTGGGGAAGGCGAAAACCCTACATCGCGGCAGGCAGCTTTCTCCTGGCCTTCTCAACGATTATGCTGTTCATCCCTCAATACATCGTCTCTGTCAGCGACACGGTTCAGCTGTTCATCTACGCAACGTTATTCCTCAGCCTCGCGAACCTCAGCTACGGACTACTCAGCACGCCCTACATCGCCTGGCTCGCCGAGATCGCAGAACCTCGAGAAAGGGTCGACGTGTCGGCGTACCAGAACATCTTCACAATGCTGGCGCAGGTGGTCGGGACGCTCCTGGGCTTCGCCCTCCCTGCGCTTCTAGTCGAAAGCCCCGGCCAGATGCTGCCGCTGCTGGTGGGACTCGGCACGTTCGAGGTTCTCCTGTACCTGCCGGCGATCGCAAAGATAACAGAGACGGATAGGCCCATACCGAGGCCGAGTGTCCGCCGCGAACTGACCGCTGTCCTCGGGAACAGAAACTACCGATCCTGGCTGGTGCTACAGGGATTAATGGCCATACCCACATCTATCCTTGCGAGCCTGATCCTCAGCTACACACAGAAGGTCCTGGGGATGACGGGCGTTCAATACATGGTGATGGGCGGCCTACTCCTCCTCACGACCATGGTCTTCTTCTTCGTCTGGACAGCCGCATCGAGGCGGTGGAAGAAGAAGAGGTCTATTCTAGGAGCACTCTTGGTCCTGATACTTTCTCTGCCACTAACACTTGTGATAGGTCAACCAGTCTCTAGCTTCGTGCCGCTCCAGCTCCAGGCAGGCCTCTTCGTCGCATTCATCGCCATCGGCCTTTCAGGATGGTATCTCCTACCGAACCCTGTCACAGCGGACATAGCTCATGAAGACGAAGCCAGACGAGGTGAGGCACGCGCAGGCAGCTACGTCGGCCTCATCTCCGTTCCTCTGAATGTACTGCAAGCGCTAGCCCGTTTCATAGCAGGGCTATTGGCTGACTTGCCACTGGTTTCAGGTCAGACCTACTCCTTGGGATTGCTGCTCTGGGGGCCTCTGTCATCCCTGGCGTTGATCCCATGTTTCTTCTTCCTTGCCCGATACGTTGAGACAGATCCACTGGAAAGAATCGAAGGCAGCTAATCGATCGATCAACACACTTTTATGGAATGTTGCGGCAAAAAATGTTCGATCTGTGAATTATGCGTAAACTCAGAATTGAAAGCAATCGATCAGGGCGTCGGGTTGGGTGTCCCAGAAATAGCGAAACTGTACGTGTTTATAAGGCATGCATCCCGGGAAAGACAATACTCGTCGATTCATGTATTTTCTTTCGGGGAATTGACTGCAAGGAAGGTGTAGAATACGTCAAATGTAGTTATTCTAACGCTTAGGATCGATTGATGACCGGTGGATGGGTGCTTGTTACTCAGGTATTACTATGGTAGTTTCGTAGAAGATTACTTGTTCGGTTGAAAGAGTACTGAAGCGGTGAATGAATATGCCAAAAAACGATCGAATCGCTGTGGCTTCAGAAAACCTCGTCTTTTGCGCGCGATTTTGACTGACAATGAGAAGCGTCAACCATGATCCCTTATATGTGATGCCATGTTTATCCCTCTAGAGAAAAAATGGGAGTGATAGAAGACACTCTAGCTCAGATAGTCAGCCAATTCGTGGCATGGGTTCCAAAGATCGTCGGCGTAGTCATCATACTGTTCATCGGCTGGGCAGTCGGTAGACTGCTCGGCAAGGGTCTGTCGAAGGTTCTGGACAAGGTCGGTGTTGACGACGCCCTCAGGAAGACGTTTGTCGGGAGGGCCTTGGAGCGGTCGGGGGTCACGGTCGTACGGTTCTTCGACCTGATCATCAGATGGTTCGTGTATCTCATAGCGATTCTAGCGGCGTCAAACGTCCTTGGGATAGTCGTGCTGTCCGACTTCATGAACACGGTAGTACAATACTTGCCCAGCTTCATAGCGGGTCTCTTCATGATCATCGCCGGCATCCTCGTCGCGGACTTCGTGGGTGACTCATTCGTCGCCCTTGGAAGAGAGGCGAACATCGAGTTCTCGTCCCTAATCGCAGGCGGCCTCAGGTTGATCCTATACGCCGTCACCGCAGTCATCGGGCTGTCCGTGATGAAGATCGATGTCAGCATTATCTATGTCTTCGCCAACGCGTTAGCCTGGGGCGTGGCAGCCGGAATCGCCGTCGGCCTCGGTATCGCCTTCGGCTGGGGCTTCAAAGATGCGGTTGCCGCAAGGGCAAAGGATTGGATCAAATCCGCCACTCAGACAGCGAAGAAGGCGGAAGAGATTCAGGCCAAGAAACCCAAACCCACATAGCCCGCAGTCAACCATCATTGAAAACATCACGGGCAAAAAAGACATCCACCGAGCAAACGACTTCATAACAGATGGGCTAGAGTGGGTGATCGATCCCCGCCCCTGCGTCTAGAATAGAGAGGCACATCGATCGATCGAGATCTCTAGCCATGTTGCAATGAAGGATTTGGGAAAGACTAACAGTGCGCCCGACTTGATGATGGAGGGTGGTAGGGAGAATCAGCGAAAATCATACGGGCTGCAAAAATGTGCAACAAAAAGATGTTCACAAGGTATGCCAAGATTGTTCAAAATATGAATTTCGTAGATACCATTTATAAAGAACGCTGACCATAAGTCTGACTTGGGATGAGTGAAAACGGGAATACTTGATGTATTCAGCCAGAACGTGGATGAACTGGAGGCTGAGAGAGATGTTGATGGCTTGATAGAGGTCTTGAAGCGCAAGGACATTGCTGTTCGAACGAGAGCAGCGAAGGCTCTAGGAGAGATAGGAGATGCAAGAGCGGTAGAATCGCTCATTCAAACCTTGAAGGACGAATCTCGGTATGTCCGAGGGGAAGCGGCAAGGGCTCTGGGGCAGATAGGTGACAAAAAGGCAGTGGAACCGCTGATTCAAGCCCTTAAGGACAAAGGAGCGTTGAATCGGCATGTGAGAGAGTGTGCAGCACGAGCTCTGGGGCAGACAGGTGATGAGAAGGCGGTAGAACCACTGATTCAAGCCCTAAGGCTTGATGAATGGCTCACCGTTCGTGAGGGAGCAATAGAGGCTCTCGGAAAGATGGGAGAACCTGCGCAAAAACGTCTCATTCGGGGTCTGAGGCACAAAAGTCGAGGTGTTCGATTGACAGCAGCATGGGCTCTTGGGTATATAGGGGATGAACAAGCCGCAAGACCACTCGCTGACGCTCAGAAGGACGGAGATCCGTCTGTTCGGAAAGCTGCGAGAGCAGCTTTGGGCAAAATAAGGCAAAGGAAGAGGCTGAGACCCCTTCGATCGATTGAGGGATGGAGATGAGATGTCGAAACTGAGGTTGAGGGCTGTATCTCGCTCAGACATACACGAGGAAAATCTTCTAACATTTGTTCGCGACGGATGGCTTCCAATCCCCAAATCGACAATCCCCTAGTGAAGAAGGAACTTGCTGTGAGACACTTTGGGGATTCAGCCCTACAATTAACTTCGAGTCGATCGATCGAGGCGGCTACCCAGCACATGTAAACGCGAAAGATAATGAGTCTTTCCAAGTAGAAACCAGTGTGTTATGGAAGTCGATCGATCAAAAAAGGGAGAAGTTGAGAGTCAGCTTCCCCTTTCGAACAGCATTCGATCGATCGAATAAGGAGAACTAGGTCCCTGTCGTCATCGCCGTCACGACGGCATTGTTCACTAGGCCCCTTTTTCGATCTTGGACACCTCGCGAGCCGTGTTTCGTCGGGTCCAGACCCTCCGGATGACCGAGCCCTCTCTCCATAGAACCAAGGATCGATCGATCACCCATGAATTCGCTCGCTCGATTGCCTGTGAGACTTGATTTTTCTTCAGTCTGCCTCCCCACAATCGGTCGGTCGAAATACCCTCATCCCTTCCTCCAGCAATATTTTGAATAGAGTATTAACCCTGCAACAAAAAGTACAAGCGATGTCGCGATCGTGAGAGCTATTTGACCTGCACTCAACGGATTATAACCAGCGAAATCCTCTCCCACCAGCAAATGTGTAATCGAGGAGTTTCCTGAAGAAATTGGATAAACCCTAGCAAAAGCTTGAAGCACCGTCGGAAGTGATGAGTAGGGCGCCATCACACCCGAGATGGAGGCTGTTACGACAGAGATCCCAACCCCGGTCATGATGGCCCCATTGACGTTTTTGATGAAAGTCCCTATGAGCATTCCTATCCCGGCCGAGGCCAAGAGCACGACGAGAAGGAAACCAACGGACTGGCAAGCCTCAATCATCGTGCAGGAAAATCTCGCTCCACAGACATAGCCAACGAAGGAGACCAAAATCGCAGCCAGGGAAGAAAACGTCAGCAATCCGAGGAGCCTCCCGACGAAATCCCTCCATGGCTTTATGGGCATCGACATCAACTTGAAGAGCAAACCTCTCTCCCTGTCTTGGGCTATGTTCCCGGGAAGGTTAGCTATCCCAGCAGTCATTAATGCGAATACCATCATCGAAATGGTAATAGAACCTCTAAGGTATGGTATCACATTCGTCGGGGCATTTCCGGCAAATGAGAAACTGCCTATGAGAACCCATAGTATCGGCCAGGCTATCGTCCAGAAGAGAACAGGTTTCGCCCTCAGGAATTCCTTGATCGTCTTGCTGAGGGTAGCTGTCATCTGACCCAACTAGCTAACCTCTCTAACGGTTCTCTCTGTCAGTTTGAAAAAGACATCTTCGAGCGAGGGTATTACGGTTTCAATACGCGTTGCCTTACATCCAATCGCATCAAGTGACCTCACTATTTCAGGCGTTGCCTTCTCAACATCCTCGCAATAAACCCTGTAACCCACATCCGTTTCTAATACCTTTCGCCTTTCACTAAAGTCGCTTAGTGTACTGGCAACTCTCTCACTTTTTATCGTAGTTTCTATGTTTATTACGTTTTTGAGACCGCTTGAGTTTTTCAGCCTTTCCGGCTCATCTTCTGCTATGATCTCTCCGTTATCCATCAAACCGACTCTTGAAGCCAACTCGGCATCCGCGCCGATATGCGTGATCAGCATGACTGTCGTCTTTTCCTCCCTCACCCCTTGAATCAAACCAAAAAACTTCCTTCTGGCCGACGGGTCCAAGCCTGTAGTTGGTTCATCCAATATCAAGATCTTCGTCCCAGGAAAAAGGGCGGTAGCAACTTCCAACCTCTTCCTCATACCTCCCGAATAATGAGAAACTCTTTTGTCAGCATCCTCAGCCAAACCAATCTTACCCAATATCTCACCAACCAATTTATTCCCTTTCTTCTTCGAATAACCTAGAAGACTAGCGAAGTACATCAAGTTCTCCCTGCCTGTAAGGATGGGGGATGAGAAATTCTGTTGAGGGACATATCCGATGAGTTCCTTAGCCTGCTCGGGCTTTCTACCGTAGATTTCTATCCTTCCGCTAGTGGGTGACCTCACGGATGCTATGATAGAAACCAGCGTTGTCTTTCCCGAGCCATTAGGCCCCATAAGACTATAGAATTCTCCCTCTTCAATCCTCAGATTCACTCCTTTGAGGACTTCATCATCTCCATACCTTTTGATTAGATTTTCTACGTATATGGCATCCATTTGGGTTCCTCCGTCTTATCTTTGTGCAAGCGAAGAGAAATTTCAATCAAGAACGGATACTATCTGAACCCCATATAAACTGTTCGATCGATTCAGATTGCCATAGACACCGTGAAGGTTGGCGAGAAGAGCATCGAACCAAAAGAGGCGGGGGGCGGTCAAGCAAACGATCGATCGACGCGGCGCACGAACGCTTATATACTTTGGTGCCAATTTCAGACTTGCGTTGGATAATAGGTCGGGCGATTGAGAGATAGGGTCTATCGATAAGAGAGAATGTGGCGACTGACCTGGGTTTCTTCCTTTGCGGTTGTTGCCCGCCGCTCTTGCCGCCCGGTCCAGCGTTAGTGGGAGGTTG
>JBGVSY010000075.1:0-3468 GCA_041862235.1 Nitrososphaeria archaeon
AGCCTGGAAGCCATTCTACCGATAGGTCTCCCGACTGAAGGAAAGCGCAAACGAAGAAGAAGTCTAAAGGATTTGATATACATCAATAGATGGGGGAAGGCGGGTTCCGTCGATATTTGATCGATCGATCAAAGCCCACGACGGATTTGTCGACTCATTTTCTAGATGGTTAGTACTAGGACTCCAAGGAAGATCAGTGCCACTGCTAATCCAGTCTTCGGAGTTATTTTCTCGCCCAAGATGATTGCTGAAAGCAAGATGACCATGAGTACGCTTGACCTGTCGAGTGGAGCAACCTTTGAGGCATCCGCAATCTTCAAAGCCGCAAAGTAGAAAACCCATGAAAGAGCTCCAGAGACACCGCTTAGAACGATTAGACCCATGTCTCCACCGGTGAATCTAGTCATTTCTCCCATCTTGCCCATCACTGCCACAACGGAGACCATGAAGGCAGCCATAACCAAGGCTCTCATACCCGTTGCCACGGTCGAATCCACTCCCTTCAACCCGAGCTTTCCGAATATTGCCACGAGAGCAGCGAAAAAGGCGGAAAGCAGCGCCAAAACAATCCACATAGGAAAACCGTTACTATTCATAGCAAAAGCATACAAGGGATGCAATTAAAAACATTATGCTAATTGCGAAGAGTACAGAGGCACCATCATACGGAGTTGAAAATCACGGCAAAGACCGATCGAAGAGCGAGAACGATTTATTGAAACATTAATAGGTCGACGGAGACAAGCAATAAAATGAAGGGTCGCCAGTTGAAGGGGGACGATACTGACCGGCGATCGAGTACGCGTCAACCTACTGCGTGGGCGATCCGACCGATGTACGTATCGGACTTGGGTGCTGCTTTGGAACTCAGCAGGCGGGCGGGGTGGGAAGACGTATATGCCGATTGGAAGCGGTTGCTGGATTGGCAACCGGATGGTTGTTTCGTGGCTGTCTCTGACGATCATCCTATCGGCACGATTACGACGATCCGTTATGGGATAGAACTTGCCTGGATTGGGTACATGTTGGTTGACGTAGCACATAGACGCCGAGGGGTTGGTCGATCGCTGATGCGCGTTGCTCTGTCGAAACTCGCCGAACATAGCATATCCTGCGTGATGCTAGATGCCATGGCAATAGCACAACCTCTGTATGAGAGATTTGGTTTTCGTGGTCTGCAAGCAATCAACGACTGGATGGGAATTCCCTCCTTGCCCCATACCGACTGTCCAAAACTCACGGCCGACTATCTGCCAGCTGTTGCGGCCTACGATCTACCGCGTTTTGGCGCGGACCGTAGCCGAGTTCTATCTCGCCTGGCTACTGAGTTCCCTCACTTGGCACGGGTTCACCTTGGAGATGACGGAGTTGTGCGAGGCTACATCCTCGGCTGCCGTCGCGAGAAGGTGATAACAATCGGACCGTGGCTGCATGATAGTGCTCAGGGCGCGGCTCAGTTGCTGGGCTCAATCATCCGGTCTTGCGGTGGACGACCGCTTCTTGTCAGGGTTCCCCAGGTGAACACTACCGCTGCAGAAATCCTTGAGAACGCGGGTTTGAGACGCGCCGGCACTCAAACACGCATGATCCTGGGCGGCGCCGACCCGCCTGGTCAGCCAGAGGTCATCTACGCCTCACCCGATTATTGAGAAGGGAATCGAGATCGATCGAGATTGCGTCAGGCATGGCGAACAAGAGAGCGCGCACGACAAATCCGGCGTAGCTGTTGAGAAGACCGCGCGATCGATTACTTGGGTTGTGTGCAGTTCGTGGAACCGGTCTTTTGCTTTCTTCGGGATTTGGTCTTCAGGCGTACTCTCATCGATCGTGACGATTGTTTAAATACCTGGGTTTTGCTGGTGGGAGAAGTTTCGGAGGGGGATAGACTGCGCAAATGTGAGCATTGTGACGCTGAGCTGAAGGGTGACGAGGCATTCTGCCCCCGGTGCGGGGCAGCTACAACAGCGGCTGGACCGACTGCCGAGGCCCCGAGGCCACCGAGAGAGGAATACCAACGCATGCGGAAGGAAGGATGTTTCGGAGGCGGCGGAGGCCTCTGGGGCGCCATCTCAGGGGGAGTCTTCATCATCGGCCTCGGCATTCTCTGGTACTTCGACTGGTGGTTTCCAGGGATACTCTTCCTGATTGGGATAATGATCGTGCTTGGCGGCCTAATCGGCTACGCACGCAGGTAGACAGCCTCACCGTAATGCATTGCAGACCGTTGTGAACGGCGGGTATCGGCGGAGCGCAAGCCAATCGATCGATACGAATTGTGAACTCAAGTCCAGCGACGAATCGGACTGAAAAGAAAATGTAAATGGAGTCTGGCTTGCCTATGACCAAGGGTTAATGTGGTGTATTTCAGAGACCGAAAGAAACCTAGAGGCATTGAAAGCAGAATCTGCCGCTATACCGTCAGAAACGGAGATAAAGCCAATCGAGAAAACATACCCAACATAAGGAAGACCAGTCTACATAATTTCTTTTCTTCCTGCTTTGCGCGCCTAGGTTCATACATAGGTATTTCCAACCAATAACATGGCTTTTTATCTTAGCGATCGATCGAAATATCTGGACCTTCAAGCTGACAAGATACGTCAGCGGGCGCCTTAACCTCTCTTAATGGAGGTCAGCAACAGCTCCCTCTTCTCTTCAGCCACAAAGATGCCGTCTACATAATACTGGCTGGTGCTCTCTTCCTTCACCGACCCTGCCTCGGCGGAGACCCAATACTGCCCCGTGACGACGACGGTTATGTTCACCCCGTCTCTCATAATTTGTTCCACAAGACTGTACCTGACCTTGGCGCAGTCGTGCCTCCAACCGTCCAGCGTCACCACGTCCTCGAAGCCCACAACCTCTTCCTCCCCTTCAACCCTTCCAGAATACTCCTCCCCCTCCGTCCTCATCGTGTAGCTGCTCTCATACTGCCATCTCTTCCCCTTGGTCAGTGGGTAGGGCTCATCGGGAAGAGGGGCCTCATAGACGACCTCTGTGCCGTTCGAAAACCAACTTAGGAGACGGCCCTCCTCGCTGTAGTAGTAGTGAGTTGTATCGTTCGGACGTTCAACTCTGACCTCCAGCTCACTCACCTTGAACCACCTGAGCAGTCGCTCCTCCCCGTCCACCCTTTCTCTATAATTTTTCTCGGTCCCAACTGGTAGGTCAGGCCTTGCTATCTCCTTCTCTGGAGCCGGCGGTGATGGCAGGGCCTCGACCTCGGCTACAGCCGAAGCTACGTTAACTATCAGCTGGTAGTTGTCTTCCAAGTAGCAGTAGGGCTCCTGGAGGAAAGTTAGGTCCCCGAAGGCCGCCACTGTGCCGTTGTCTTTCACCAGAGCCATGACCTCGTAATCACCCGTTCTCTCAGCTGTGGATGAGTACGTGCCTTCGGAAGCCCATGCCAGTCCGTTGTCCAAGGACCTTATGTGGGTAGCTGTGAAGAATACGAGCATAGATAGGTCT
>JBGVSY010000076.1:0-6198 GCA_041862235.1 Nitrososphaeria archaeon
GGTGTTGCCTTCGAATCCTGGTACTTCGTAGTCTGGCAGAGGCGGCTGGTAGATGGGAGACTCGCTCACACCCAATTTCTTGGCGACCTCATCCAAGGTCTCTGCTGACATGGAGAGCACGAGCACGCCCACGAGGACGAAAACCACTGCGAACGCCAGTCCAATGGCGACAAGCCTCATGCTTCCTCTCACCGCTGGCCCCCCGCTCGTGAAGGAATCACAGGGAATTTTCCCATCCATCTAGGTGCGGCCTTCGGCAGGTTCAGCAAATCTGGTCGAACCCTCAGGAGAAGTCCCAAAATCAAGGATGTGACGATGCCCTCTCCAACCCCGATAATTGAATGGTTTATGGCCATGGCTGCCACCGCAATTGGGACGCCGTACGGGAAGGAGAAAGTCGACAAACCCAGTTCAAAGCCAGCGAAGACCGCGGCTATGAGGTCTCCCAGAAAGGCTCCTATGAACGCCGCGGCGAGAAGACTGCCCGTGTTCTTTCTGAATTTCAAAACCAGCAGAACCACGAGGTATGGGATGAAGACACCAACGACACCCATGTTCCAGACGTTAGCCCCGAGAGTCGTCAGTCCGCCGTCGCCAAAGAACAGCGCCTGGATCAGGACGATCACGGTCATCGATATCATGCCTGCGTACGGTCCGAGTGTGATTCCAAGAATCGGTCCCCCCAATAGATGAGCCGTTGTAGCACCTATTATCGGGTAGTTCATCATCTGGGCCGCGAAGAACATCGCGGCAAGCGTCGCCATGAGGGGAACGAGTCTATCACTCAACACGAGCTTCATTCTTCGAAACGCAAAAAACCAGAAGATCCCCGCACCAACATACATGATAGAAGCTATCGATAAGTCCAAGAAACCATCGGGGATGTGCAACCCAAACACACCTTAGGGCCTACGTTCCGATCGATTCAGAGCCCACAGCGTCGATGCTAGTAATACTATTTGAGAGTTTCGTAATACTCGATCGAGCTAACGGTACAGCAGCGCAGCTTTGATCAATTTCTCTGGGTGCCGACGCAGCCTCGCCGTCCACTCTTTGTATGACATCGAGCCGTTTACAAGCTCGCCGAGCATGCCTTGAAACCACTTGTCCCGCCTCACGGCGGCAATGAGTATTTCCAGCCGGTCTTCGGCCTCGAGAAAACGCCTCTTGATGCCTGGGCCAAGTCTCATATCATCGGTTACCCGAGCAGATATGTTCTTGGAGTAGATCTCCATTATCTTCTGTGGGCTTTGATTCTCCTCCAAGGCTGTGACCACCGATCTTCCCGCGGCTTCGCCTGTCTTCATCGCATACCAAATGCCCTCTCCCGTAATCGCGGACACGAAGCCCCCTGCGTCCCCAACTAACAAGAAGCCGTCCCCACATATTCTCTCCACCTCTTGTGAGCAGCATATCATGTGTGCCTGCCTGAGCTTAACTATGGAACCCTCCAACTTGGTTGAAGCGATCGGGTGGTGTCGAACGAAGTTGTCAAGCCTCTTCCACAGATCGATCTTCTGCTCCCTGATCGTCTCCACCCATGTTCCCAAGCCAACGGAGACCAGCCGTCGTTTGGGAAAGATCCATGCATAACCTCTGGGGATCACCTGGTCACCGAAGTAAGTTTCGGCCTTGCCACCCATCCTCTCTTCGATGGTGCCCTCAGGCATCTCGAGGTGGCGTTGCACACATGCCGCTATAGACATGGGATTTCTTCTGTATACCTTGAAGTATCTCACCAGCATCGTGGGGTATCCGTCGGCCATTATGGTGAAAGATGCTTGTACCGTCTCCTGTTTCCCCCGGTGTTTTGTGACTACTTCCGCTAGTCGTCCATCCCTGAACGTGGCTGCTGTAGCCTTCGTCTCCTCCCTGATCTCTGCTCCAGCGTCAAGGGCTCTCTGGGACATGGCTCTGTCAAACGTGCTGCGCATCGTGGTCCAAGCAGGATGCTTGAAAGCTACGTCTGCCGCGCGTCCGGAGGGACTGTAAACGGCTGCTCCCCAGATCTCTCGTTCACACACATGTGAGGGAGGCTGATAGTCTCGAATCACCTTCGCTGAGAGGCCTCCCGCGCAGGGTTTCTCCCGGTCAAGCCTTGACTTCTCAACCACTACCGTGGTGAAGCCAGCTTGAGCCACGGCTCTCGCCGCCATTGAACCAGCCGGCCCTGCGCCAACGACCAGCACGTCGCACCTCAAAGAACCCCACCGACGGCTACGTGTTTGATTGACGATTAGCCGCGACGACTATGTAAGTCTTAGCTGAGCCTTAGCGGACAGTACTCCCAACAGATCGATGCAGACTATTAGTCAATTTCAGCAATCGCTCGATGTGTGTGCTCATTTTCTATTTAGAAGTGGATGAATCGTCTAGATGAATCGTGCACGTGTAATAAATACGAGGCGCTAGAGGACGATTCCAAGTGAAGGAAAAGTGCAGCGGAAGAGCATGATGGCGCTCGCCACAGTCACCATAGCGCTTCTCACTATAGCGGTATTCGTCGCCACCCCCCTCGTCTCTGCTAATATGGAGAACGCTGAGGCCGAGGGCTTCAAGCATATAGACTCCATTTGGGGTGCAGCCATAGTCTTCTCTCTCAACAAACCTCCTGAGAGAGTCGACGCCTCTCTGCATCTTCTCATTAAGAGGACACCAAGCCAAATCCTTGTCAAGGGAACGATAACGATCGGCAGCCACGACTGGGATGTCAAGGACTCAAGCCAAGTTAGCGGCTCAGAGTTCAGCGGACTAGTTCAAGCCGAATATAGCGACGTGCTCACCGAGACTGACCAGAACATTTTGAGCAGGATCGCCTGCCGCAGGACCGTAATACAACTGAAGCTCGTTGACAAGGAAGGCAACACAGCCTACGCAGCGATCGGTGGACACCGAAACCCAAACGGAGGACTGACATTACGGGCTATCGGCTTCTCAGATACCCTCTGGAAGATGGCGGTCGCCCGCTTCATAGCAGTGGTCTCCTAGAGGACAGCGTTTTCTCAGGGACCATCCTCCCATTCTTTTTCCCCTAGCCCAATTCATCTTTCCCACTCTATGACTCATCAACGTGAATCCCAATCGAACCCACACAGTAAACCGAAGACCTATCAAATCATCGTGAAAGCGGCTGACAAATACATACTTTTGCTAAGAGTGTAACAGCCGAGCAACTTTACATACGGCGGAGAGATCATTATGATAGTAGTTTGAGGTGGTCTCATGGATCTACAAGGAACCCTTGGAATAGTGCTGTTCGGTGTGGGTGCCTTCCTCCAATATGGCGTCGTGCTCACCCTCATCTCTATCCTAAACCCGGGTCAACATCCAATCATGATGCTATTGGTCACCGCAGGCCTTTTCGCTGAAATAGGCGGTTTGCTCGCCATCGCTCTGAGAGATTGACCAGCAGAGGATGAAGCACAGACGGACAGATGAGGAAACACCACGGCACGAGCCTAGATTGATCGAACAAAGCAGGTGAACATACCACACCTTGAGAGACCGATTTGCGGCCGACGAAAAGGCTACTCACTATTGAGTAACAACTCAAGATTTATCAGCACGCTTCGAGGAACTCAGTCTCGCCTTGCTGAGGCTATCTCTGGCATTGGGACGGGAGGAGGCGAGTCCATAACATGGTGGAGGGAAGATCGAGGGCGAAGAGGGTGGCCTTCTTGGTGATGATAGGCGCCCTCGGAAACGCCTTGGGAGGCCTCTCGATCTACTTGGCAAACACAGGACCCATAGGAGTCGACTTGTCCCATTTGGCCACCTTCATAGCCGCCGTGTACGGTGGACCCGTAATCGGGTTCTACGCGGGGGCGTTGGTCGGCCTATTCCCCGGAATCTACTTTGGTTTCATCGGAGGAAGCCTAGGATTTCTCGGTCTCCTGGGCCTCCCCCTCGGAAAGGCCTTGACAGGACTCACGGCTGGATGGCTGGTCAACGCGTTGAAGATATCGAACCCAAATGGAAGATCTGTGTTAATCGTCCCATCCTTGTTGATTGGATATCTTCCCGAATCCGTTTTCACCGCATTGTTCTTCCTCGGGCTCGTCCCGATCTTTCTAGGTTGGTCTTCAATCCCCATGCTGATAACGATCCTGACGAAGGCCTGGATAGAGATAGCGATCCTCTCGTTCATCATGCTGGCATTCATACGCAACAAATCTTTCGCTCGATACATGGAATCAACAGTATCATGAACAGGGGTCACCACAACCCCAAAAGGTAGAAAACTTATCTCTAACAAACTAAGAAACAGGGAACGCCGCAGAAGGATACGGCCGCGGTGACAAACGCTGCCGCAAAGGTAGTCTGGTAGCCTTCAGGCCTGTGGAGCCTGCCGTCGCGGGTTCAAATCCCGCCTGCGGCCTCCTGTTCTTCGGAAAAGAGCACGCTTCTTCTCTTTCGATCGATATGTCAGTTTTTCTTCGCCTTAGCCTTGATCTTGTCCAAGCCCTCTTCTGCGGCTTCCCGAACATCCTTAGCTTCATCCTTCAGAGCCTTAGTGAGTGCAGGGACAGTCACGCTGACGAAGTTCGGGTCGTGATACCCCGACGTATCAGGGGGAATCTCCCCCAGGGCTTTGGCTGCTGCCTTACGTACTTCCACGATCTTGTCCTCCAGCCCATCGATAAAGATGTCGATGGGCGCCAAAGCATCGGGCCGCCAAAGAACGAGTATCTCCTTACAGCTGCATCCAGGGTTGCGGCATTTACCTTCAAGAAATCGCACAGAAGCGCTTGACAGTCCGATGGTTTTACTCGCTAGACCAGATTCCCTTAGGGTAGCGACGTAGGAAAGCCACTCGCCGGTATACATAATGCCACATTCGGCACAGATGCCGATCATTTTCGAATCCATGAGAGACACTATTCTCGAACTTGCCATACCGCGCTTTTTCAGACCCTCTGCAAGAGCGAAGTTCAGATCAGCGTATTCTGAAATCTTGGTCTGATAATTGGATGGACCTTCGACTGCCTTTGCCACGAACTCTTGAATATTTCTGGCCAGATCCTTGTTGCCGGGTTTTCCTCCCCTACGCCAAAATGGCAAACCTACATCCGCCTCTTTTCTTCGATCAATCGATCAAGGGTCTCGTCATAGTGCTCTACCTGGACCTCTATTCTGATCGGGCCGAGAGCTTCGTCCTCCACAGAATTTTCCCCTAGAATTGTACGGTGCTTGGGAATATAGCGGTTTTGATCAATTTGAGGAATTTGGGTCCCAGTGGTCATCGGGGCCACGTTCGCACTGCTCACAGGGACTCCTTTTCGATCCAGACACACCATAGCTACGCGTGTTTCATCGAGCTCAAGCCGGTCGACGATCGACTTGGTTCTCACAGCCGATCACCGGAGCCGCAGGACTCGGTATGCGTAGAGAGAGATTTCCGTGACAAAGCAGATGGTGATCGATCACCAAGTTGCTTGTCTTGATGACCGTGATGGATAGTACTTTGTCTCGAGTGTGGCATTCCCTGTCGCGGCGATAATTCTGGAAAAACTGAACGCCATGCTTATGACCGGTTGACACGATCGATCGATCCTGACCATTTGTGTCCGTTTTGGGCTGTAGAAGTTTCGGTTTACCGATTCCCCATGAGTTTTATATTCCGTTGAATGTGGATCAACTCTTGATGATCATGAACCATCTAGGACAAAGCAGGCCGACATTCTATTTCGACGTCCACGGAGAGATAAACACAGACAAGACCGTGGAGCTCGCCGTGAAGAGGGCAGAGGAACTGGGAATACGGAAGACCGTGGTCGCCTCGGAGACTGGACTAACAGCCTTGAAGGCATTAGACGCGTTTCCCGAAGGGGAGGTCATAGTCGTCAGCTCCGCAGCTGGTACATACGTCGAGGGAAGCGTCATCGGCGACCTGAGGATAGGGATACCCGATGAAGCGATGCTTCAAGAGTTGACGAAGCGGGGCGCAAAGGTTGTGAGGGGGACAGATCCCTTCTGGAACCTCGCCGCACATACTACCCTGATAGATGCATGCAAGCTGGGGATGATGTACCTCAAGGTGATCTGCGGTGGGATACACGTATGCATATCTGCCGTCTTGGAGGCGACGGATGTGGGTCACCTCATCGAGGGAGAGGAAGTTGTGGCCTTGGCAGGTAGCTTCGTTGGCCTCGACACCGCCATCGTCGCGGGGGCCGCGAACTCGGTCAACTTCTTCAA
>JBGVSY010000077.1:0-3775 GCA_041862235.1 Nitrososphaeria archaeon
AGCTTCTGTATGTCGGCGAGGTTGAGGTTCAACTTCTTCTCGAGCCTTCGCCTGCTCAGTTCGTCGAAGGAGAAGCTTTCCATGCAGAAGAGGCCTATGGTGTATCTGACTATGTGTGCGGGCAGTATGCCAAGAACCTGCATCTTTCGGATGGAGCTGATTTGGCAAGGCGTCCCAACGACGGCCATGGCCTCCGCTCGGCTTGTCCTCAGCTTCTTCACGGCGGGGAGAATGGGCGAGAAAGTGGTGCAGTATTTTTGACCGAGTTCCTCTAGGTGAGAGGCTTCCGAAAACTGTGAGCCAGCTGCCTGAACAAGTTCCTCGCGGGTGGTGGCGACGGTTGGTTGTCGGCTCCACACACCGGTTTTCCTCGAGACTACAGCGCCCCCTGCCAGATTTCGACTAAGAAGAAAATCGAGCAAGGAGGTAACGACCCCTCCGTCCGTGCAGACTTGTCGTACTTCAGGATCAGTTGTCCGGGCGGAGGTAACGGATGTGAAGGCACCTATTGGGGGACGCCAGTCAAACCTCTCTTTCAGTTCTTCATCTAGGTCTGAGGTTCGGGGGCAGATTAAATAGCAGATCCCGTCCTTGAGGCACTTTTCCTTGTCGACGTACGCGGGAACCTCGTCTTCTCCGATTCTGAGGGCATTCAGTTCGCCGGCTGAGCAGAACGAGACGCATCCCTGACACCTTGCGCACAGGCCGGGTTGGATTACCTCTTCGAGTAGGTCGTCGAAGCTCTTTATCGATTGATCGATGTCCTGCCCAGGGTTTTCCATGGGGATTGCACCCCTAGATCTTGGTCAACAAGGCCTCGGTTTTTGCGCGGCTTAGCCCCAAGTCCTGGGCGCTCATCCCGAGGGCAAGGCCCAGCAGCTGGGCGTAGTAGATGACGGGGAGCCCGTAGGTCTCGCTGAACTTCGCCTCTATCTTTCTTTGGTTGTCGTCGTACATGATGGCGCAGAAGGGGCAGATAAGACAGATGGCATCGGCGCCCGCGGCCTTCGCGTGTTGAAGCTTCTCACGCGCGATGCCGAGGGCGAGGTCCTCATCCACAGCCAGGACACCGCCTCCACAGCAATCCTTCTCCCGCTCGTAGCTGACGACCTGGGCATCGGTGGCCGCGATCAGTCGGTGCAGGGTCTTCGGGTTTTCGGGGTCGTCGAACCGGTCATAGATATTGGAGGGTTTGAGGTAGTGGCATCCGTAGTGAGGGGCTATTTTCAGCGATGTTAGCTTGTGTGTTGTCTCCTTCTCGATCCGCTCGATCCCGATGTCCTCGAACAGGACTCTGGAGAAGTGGGTGACTGCGGTGCTGCCTGTGTAATTCTTGTCGATGGCCGCGAGCTTCTTGTTGACCCTGGTCCGAACTGCTCCATCTTCTTGAATCCTTTGATTTGTCTCGGTGAGAATGGAGGTGCAGGCGCTGCATAAGGTGCACATGTCCAAGCCCTTGCTCTCCGCTATGCCAAGGTTCCTGGCGGCCATAAGGAGCGCTGCTTCCTGGTCTAGAGATTCGATCGGAAAGCCGCAACACGCAAACTCATTTAGATCCACTAGCTCTACACCCAGTCTCTCCGCCACCTTCCGACTTGAGAGCTCATAGTCTCTTGACCTGGCCGGTATTGTGCAACCAAGAAAGAGCGCGTACCTCAGCTCTTTCCACCTCTAACAATCTTGTCGACCCCGGTGAGCTCGAGTATCCGAGCTACTTCCTCACATTTTGTGGGGAGCGAGGGGAGATTCATTCGCTGCCGTCTCTTGTTGTCGAACTCCTCTATCTCGTAGAGCCTGCCGTGAGATGCGATGGCTTCGGCCTGAGCGAGATAGGAGGGGTGTGCGTAGCCCTCCTTCACCGCCAGGTTTCGAAGTGCCCTCATTACCTCCGACAACCTCACGTCCTGCGGGCACCGCTCGTGACAGGTATAGCAGGACGAACAAAGCCAGATGAAGTCGCTTGACAAAACCCTATCACGCATGCCAAGGACAGCCATGCGAATTATCTTCCGAGGGTTGTACTTCTGGTCGAGGTGTCTCACGGGGCAGCTTGCGTTGCAGGTTCCACATTGGTAACATTTCTTTAGGTTCTCTCCGCCATGGACACTGGCCACCTCTTCCCTGAATTTCCAGTCGAGTTGGGTGTACACAGACTCAGGTCCACCTTGGTTCAATTGACCTTCACCCCGATCTTGCTATGATTTCGCTCGCGTGGTCGGAGTTCCCCAGAAGTCGATCCTCTGCGAGACTTCCTGAACCAGTTCCTGCCAGTTCGCCAAAGCGATCTTGTACAGACGCGCGTTCTGAATGGCTATAGCAGACTGGGCGGCGACACCTGACAGAAACTCGATCTCCTCCTCCTCGAATTCACGTGGCTTCTCATCGTAGATTCGGATCGTGCCTATCACGTCATCCTTGAATATCACAGGTGCACCGAGGATGGAACATATTCCCTCCCTTCGTGCCTCGGCCGGGTATTGTATGCGGGCATCCTTCGCAACATCGGTGACAACGACCGGCTTCCCCTCCAACGCCTCTGCAAGACTCTTGCTGGGCTCGATCGGGCCCTTCTTGAGATACTCTTCGCTCAGGCCATGGGCAGCTGCCAACTCAAGGTCGGTCTTTCTCTCGTCCAAAAGGCGAAGCGCGCAACCCTTGGCGTTCATAACTTTGGCTGTCTCGGTGACCACAGAGTCCAGAACTTCCTTGAGCCTGAGGTGAGAAGTGATCTTCTTCGATACATCGACGAGAATCTTGAGATCCTCGTACTGTCTCCGAAGACGTTGCGTCAGCTTCACGTTCTCTAGCGCAGCGCCGACTTGACTCGCCATCGTGTACAGGAACTGAGCCTCTTCCTCAGTGAACTCGTGGCGACTAGAGGAGTAAGCTCTCACCGTGCCGATATTCTTCTGCTTGACCGCTATGGGAACGCAGAGAACGGAAACGATGCCCTCCCTCTTGGCCTCTTCAGGATACTGCCATCTCTCATCTGTGGTCATATCCAAGATCGTCACGGCTTTGCCCGTCAACGCTTCCTTGTCCACGAGGCTCTTCTCGACGCTCACCGGACCCTTTTTCAGATACTCGGCGCTGAGGCCGTAGGCGGCCGCAGGAGTCAAGATCTCTCCCTTCTTGTCCAGAAGCCTGACGGAGCAGGCCTTGATGTTCAAGGCGTCCGCCGCTCTCTCCGCGAGCAAGCCGAGCATGGCAGGGACGTTCGAAGCAATCGTAAGCGCCCGGGCTGTGTCATAGAGGGTGCAGCAGAACTGCTGGGAAGGTAAAGGTAGCGCCTTCATGGGCGTAGCGAACCTCTGTCTCCTTTTATCTTTTTACCCGGAGATTCCTGTGTTTCTTTGGGCACTCTATCGATCGACAGTCGCGAAGTTCCAGAGCGCTTCGATCTTTCGACCGCGATGATTCTTCCTGTGGACGATCATCCGCCGCCTGGGAACCAGGGCAGGAGCGCCACGGTGTCCCCTTCCTTCAGCTTGGTGTTTAGGCCCCCCAGCCGGGCTGCCGATATTCCATTAACCACGATCAGGGCTCCGTCTCTTATCTGCTCTCTATCGTCGTCAAGCACTTCATCCCTAAGCCATTTTCCGTGAGAGTCAACCAGTTTCTCTAATAGGTCTCGGAGGGTTGAACCGACATTCATATCCACGATCTCCTCCCTCATCTTCAACGTAGACGCCACGGGGCCCGCGTATCTTATCTTTAGCCTCACCCAGAAACACCGGCTTTAGCTGGGACTTTACGCATCCAGACCTTTCCTCAA
>JBGVSY010000078.1:0-3442 GCA_041862235.1 Nitrososphaeria archaeon
GAGGAACTAGGGGCAGAATCTCTGATTCCGGAAAAGATCATAGAAGCCGGAAGGATCGCAGGTACCAAAGGGGATTTTGCCCCATTCTGGAGAGATGGTTTCAAGACGGACTTGAAGAATGGTGTGAGGAAAATCTACGACTTAACGGTCTTACTTATCGAACAAGGTCTAGGATTGATGATATGAAAGAGGGATATCTGTGGCGCAGGTGGCATGCTGCATCAATAAACATTTTTCTAAGTTTGTTAGACGAAGGCAAGTTTAACTATATTGGGAGTGATTCTTGCAAAGATCACAAACACGATCGATCGACGCGGCCCACGAATGCTTATATACTTTGGTGCCAACTTCAGACTTGCGTTGGACAATAGGTCGGGCGATTGAGAAATAGGGTCTATCGACAAGATAGAACGCGGCGACTGACCTGGGTTTCTTCCTTTGCGGTTGTTGCCCGCCGCTCTTGCCGCCCGGTCCAGCGTTAGTGGGAGGTTGGTCTTGGAGGAGATTGACTCTGATCGTTCAGCCGTCAGCTCAGGTGATAGATCGATCATCGGAGATGAGCTACTGGACGATCGTGGTTACACGCAACGGAGAGCGCACGATCCGGTCAACGCTCGAGTCCATTCTCACGCAGACTCTGCGTCCAGGATCGGTCTACGTAGTCGATGACGGTTCGACCGACAAAACGCCTGACATATTGAAGGAGTTCGTCGCGAGGTTTGACGGAGAGGTCGCGGTCACTCATTTGCCGGACAATGGATACGACATCCGCAGGGTAGTCGTCAACATCAACATTGGCCTAAGAAATGCGGAGCGTCTGGGTGTCCAAGCCCGATACGTGATGGTGAGCGGAGACGACTGCATCCACCCACCGAACTACGCAAGGTACATTGTCGAAAAGATGGATGCAGACCCAAGAATCGCTGTGGCATCCGGGGACATAGTTGGATGTGGCCTCCCGGACGTAACCCCGAGGGGGTCCGGGCGGCTCATTCGCAGCAGCTTTCTCCGCGAGCTGGGCGGCTACTTCCCCGAGTTCTACTGGTATGAAGCTTGGATTCTCCAGAAAGCGCTTCAACTGCACTACCATGTCCGAAACTTCTCTGAAATCCGGTTCGAACACTCCCGCGGCATGGGTGTCGATCACGGATTCAGGGGCTGGGGTCCAACTATGCGGTGCTTGGGCTACCATCCGCTTGAAGTCCTCCATCGATGCTTGCGGTATTCGCTGCTCGACCGCCGGGTTCCGATAGGGTACTTGGTGGTCTTGTGGGACTACATGATGTCTCCGTTCACCCGACGGGGTGACCCATATTTCCGCTACTGCAGCCCAGGTCTGCGGCGATTCATCCGAGAGAAGCAGATAATCAGGAACTGCAGGAGGCTATCCCGTTCCCTGTCGTTCCAGAGGGCAAAAGAGGGAGAGACCGCTCGATGAAAATCCTCTTTCTTCAGCCCCAACCCTGCATACGATCCCTCAAGTACGCCCAGGCACTCAAGCGCAGACTCAGGAACAAGATCTCGCTCGTGCTGGGATACACCCGCCGTAGCCTGCAGCCACTGTACGGATATGGAGACGAATTCTTCCGTTCGACGCTGCATATAGATCCGACGCGACGACACCATGCGCTTCGCAGAATCCTAAAAAAACACAAACCAGATCTCATTCACAGCCACAATGCACCTGACTTCCTCACGATCGCTGCCACCAAGACGGCTAACGGAATCCCAGTGATCCACGACGTCCACGAGCTTCTCTCCCTCCACAACACAGGCTACTACGTCGGAGATGGTAGAGACAAGCTGCTACGATACAGGGCAGAGGAGAGAAGAGCGAACGAAGAAAGTGATGGCTGCGTATTTGCCAGCGAAGGCATAAGAAGATACATCGAGGCAGAGTATGAGATCAATCACAAGCCCCTGCTTGTGTTCCCGAATCTCATGTCCGAGACGATGATGCCAAAGCAGTTCCCGAGGAAGCTATCAAGCGTAGATGGACAGGTCCACATCGTCTACGTGGGCACAGTGACGTCAGTCAAGGGAAGCCACTACAACTTCATGGAAATCTTCAGGAAGATCGCCAGACAAAGGTTGCACGTCCACGTCTACACCACGTGGGAGGATGACGCCTACAAAACCCTAGAAGACGGCGACGGGTTTCTACACTACCACGGCCATGTTCCAAGGCACCAGCTGCTCCAAGAAATGACAAAGTACGACCTTGGATGGGGAGGTTTCAATCGCGCCCGCAATCGTCGGCACCTTCGCGTTGCTCTGCAGAACAAGTTAACCGAGTACATTGGATGCGGACTGCCCGTCGTCACATTTCCGAATACAGCGGTCGCCGAGTTCGTCAAGAAGAGTGGAGCTGGGATCATTGTTGAGAACGTCGATGAGCTTGCCCACGGTCTTCGGTCGGGGAGAATCAACGTGCGAGATCTTGTGGAAACAACCCTCAAAACGAGAAAGCGCCTGACGATCGAGAGCAAGATCGATGATTTGGTTAACCTGTACGAGGAGATCGTATCGTGATCCATGAGTGATTGTCGGATGGGTGCGATCGATCGGGCAGCCCTCGGAACGATTCTGCGAGTTTTTTCGCGGGTGCAAAAAGCTTAATTGTCCTGAATTGCCAAAGGGACAAACATGAAGGCAAAGACCGGTAGAATAACTCGTCTATGGCTGACGATGATTCGCGTGTCAAACATGGACAGGGCACTGCAGTTCTACCATGAAACCCTTGGTCTGCCCATCGCTCTCGAGGCCAGAATGTTCAACCATGTAGAAGTTGGTCCAGACGAGCCACTGGCCAAAATCGGAATGCACGAAACCGGCAGGAAGGCCAAGAGGAAAAGGCGAACTGGCATAGTTTTCGAAACAGACGACATCTACGCACTCTGTAAGAGACTCAGCAAGAAAGGCGTCAAGTTCACTCTTAAACCCACTAAGATGCCGTGGGGTGGCGTTGTTGCCGACTTCCTGGACTCCGACAACAACGAACTCGAGGTCGTTCAAGATCCAGAACACTACAGAAGAGACTATGCACAGATGGTGCACGCGCAAAAGCTGTGACTGAGGAAGTGAAGTGGGATGGGTTATCTTCAGCTGTACATATATTGTATCCCGAAAGCTCATCGAGAGGAATTCATCGACATCATGCGCAGAGCGCGCGAGATATACCGCAAACACGGTGCCTATGGAGAAGATCTCTTCGCCCTACACAATAGGACATCCAAGTATGGCGTCACCGGCTTGTGGGAATTGTTGCCAACAACAGAAGATGAGGAGATCTGGATCGGCCTTGATCGCTACGAGGCTCTTGAGCATTGTGCAGAAGTGATGAAGAAAGTCGATGCTAACCCGGAAATCGAGTCCTTGTATGAACGGACCATCCAATTGGTGAGTTCGGCATCACGAATCGTGCTTGGCGAATTCCAGAAGG
>JBGVSY010000079.1:0-12037 GCA_041862235.1 Nitrososphaeria archaeon
CCTTTTCTGTAGCCAAGATATGATGCGACTGATCGAGGCTAAGCTGCCCACAGGATCCCTCGAAAGAGCACTACGACGGGAAAGGCTTATCTGATCGAACGTCCCGAGCGAAACATTCAATCGAACAGCCAGCTCGGAGGATAGCCCCTCGTGAAAATAGAAGAAATGAAGAGAATGACAAGGACCTTCGTCCTAATCGAGGTCGCCCCAGGAAAAGAAAGAAACGTGGTGGACAAACTCCTCGAACACGAGCAAGTAGTCGAAGCCCATGTCATCACAGGCAAACATGACATCCTCGCCGTCCTACAAGTCGAACGAGAAATCGCGGTCCCAGACGCGGACAGGGTGATGCACGTGCTCGACAAGCTCAGAAGAATACCGGGAGTTCTGGACACGGAGACAATACTGCCAATATTCTCCAAAACCAAGTTCGAAGAAGCCCACAAACCCATTGCCTAGACGATCGATGCGGCAAAGCCTCATTAGTTCGACTCATCTAATTGCTGGCGGAAGGTGTCTGATGTGGAGGACCTTTGCAACTTGTTTTTCGAGCTTTCGAACGAGGACCGGGTCAGAATCCTCCACAAATTGAACAAGGAAGCGAAGAAGGTTGCCCACCTCTCGGATGACCTGGAACTCCCCACCCAGGAAATCAGTCGTCACCTTTCCCGACTCGGCGAAGCAGGGGTGACGAGGAAGGACGTTGACGGCCTCTATCACATAACGTCCCTGGGAGAATTGATCTTGAGGGAGATTTCAGCATTACGGTTCACAATGCAGCACAAGGAGTACTTCGCCACCCACTCTCTAGAGCGTCTCCCCACAGAGTTCGTGAGCCGGATAGGCGAGCTAGCAGACAGCAAATACGTCAATGAAGCTACGGTTGTTTTCTACACCATTGAGAAGATGTTCGAGAGGGCGGAGAAGCATGTCTGGACGATCACTAACGAATACCCTATCGGCGTATACCCCTTGGTAAGAGAATCGCTAAAGCGAGGAGTGCCGGAAAGAAACATAGAGACGAAAGACCGGGTTAGATCGATCGATTCGAGATCGATCATCGTCAGCGAGGAGGACAGACAGGCTCTAATTCGGGCGAGAGCCGGTGGGCTCCATGAGGAGAGGGTACTGGACCGGCTTGACATATGGCTATTCATGTCCGAGAAGGAGGTAGCTGCAGTAGGCTTCCCTCTCTTGGATGGAAGCTTCGACTACCTTGCGTTCATCGCCACAGATAGAAGATCTCGCAAATGGTGCAAGGACCTATTCCGATACTACTGGGAAAGAGCGCGCCTGCGCGCAAGTGTAGCTGAAGAACTCTATGGATGGCTAAGGGAGAGACCAAAAGCCATTCATGCTTTCAAGAGCATCGCCGCAGAGGAAGAAATCGTAGACGGAGAAGAATTGATTTCAGAACTCGAAAACATGAGCTTGATAAAGCAAGGGAAACTAACCCTCCTAGGCGAGCTCGTCGCTGGAAAATACTGTATGTACTGTGGAACACCCAACCCTCGTGGCGATGCCTTCTGCCAAACTTGCAGCCGAAGAATGCCTGACATATAGCACTCGATGGATCGAGACTAGGAAAACTCCAAATAACAGAGACGGAACGATCGGTCGGTCACAGGCTCCTCGATCGCCTGCAAAGGTGATGCGCAATGAGCCTCCGCGAAGATGAATACGAGTTGAGGCACGGTCCAAACAAGGAGCCAGACGGACGTCAGGTCCTAGTCGTCATCCTGAATTGGAATGGCAGGGAACTCCTCGAGTCCTGTCTCAGGTCTTTGGAGAAGACAATGTCCAGATCATTCCATGTTGTGGTCGTCGACAACGGATCGACAGACGGCAGCCAACACTTGGTTCGAACCCTCTTCAGTGAAGTCCATCTCGTAGAGAACCCACGAAACTACGGGTGTTGCATAAGTAGGAATGTGGGAATATCTCGGGGACTTGAACTCTACGATCCAGATTACTTCGTCATTATGGACAACGATGTGAAGGTAATTGACCCCAATTGGCTCAACGAATTGATTGCCGTAGCCGAGACTGATGAAAGGATCGCCGTTGTTGCTCCAAAGGTCTTGCGGGTGGACGGTAGAATCGACTTCGCCCTTGGAACGTCATTTCCCAGAATCATGAATATCGCTCACGGAGAAACCGATAGAGGTCAGTATGATTTCAGGGTGGAGGCTGACCTTGTAACTGGAGCGTGTTTTCTCCTTAGGCGTACTGCTCTGGAGGTAGTGGGAGGCTACGACGAAGCCTATGAACCGAGAGGCTACGAGGACATAGATCTCCTCCTGAGGATCAAGAGAGCTGGATTCAGGGTCGCCTTCACAGGGCGAACGAAGGTGCTCCACTGTGTCAGCGGCACTCAAAGGCGGTTCCTTCCTTCTGAGAAGATGTACCTGGGGCTCAGGAACTACTTCAGATGCATCCGCCTCAACTTTGGCTTGCCCTTCTTCATCTTGAGAACCGCATTAATAGGACTTCATGTCGTTCGAAAGCGCAAGCGGGTCAGCCCCGGACAGTTTCTCAAGGCTTTGGCCGCGAGTTTTGAACCCAGGCGCATCCCCAGGCTGCCATCTCCCTTGGTCCCGCTCGATCGATCGAAGCAACGAACCGAAAAATCTATAAACTAACTGTTGGACAGTTAGACGGGGTCCAAGCATGGGCGACAAGGTCGGCAGGTTGCTGTGGTAACTGCGCCTTAGATAGGCTTCGATCGATCCCTACTCTAGTAGACACTACTCCCTGAAGGGTCAGCATTTACAGAAGAGGCCATGGCCTTCGTGGTAAGCCACGAGATGATCCCTAAGAGCCATCGATCGTAGTATCCTCGTGGCTCTTTTCAGTGCATAGCATGCATTGTATATACTACATCGATCGATCTTTTCTGCCTGGGCTTTTCATCTACTCCAAGGGCGGTGCAAAAGTGGTCTAGGGACCCCTTTCAAGGGTTCGATCGATGGCGAGAGTTCGATCGATCAGGGTTCTTCAGGACTTGTCCGCTCAGTCGGTCGGTCCCGGGTGAAACTTCTCCTACACATCGATCGATCCAGTCGAGGTACATCAACGTGCAGACTATCATGTCGAGGCATATCTTGGGGCCCCTTTGAAAGGATCGATCGACGCAGCAGTGCGAAACTGCGAATGCGCCGTTTCCGAGAGTCCAAGGGTTGGTTAATCGATCAATCGATCTTCGATTTCATTCTGTTTGTGCGGCAAGTTCGGGATTTTTCTAATGTTGTGATTTGTATCTAGGTTAGGCAATGTCTTAGAGCCATGGATTTTGTCGAGCTTACCTACCAGTTCTTTTCTGACTTGGAAAAGTTCTTAGCGCCCGCCGAAATTCGCAGTTATAGCATTCCCGCTACACTCGTGGTTGCATGCGTGATCTTCGCTTATGTCGCCATCCCCGCGGCAGCATCCATGTTCAGGGACTTTGCTGGGGAGCTGGAACTCGAAGAACTTGATCAGATATTCGACCCGATTGAGCCGGATAGGCCATCGATCGATCCCTAGACACCAACCCATGAGGCCCACGAGAAGTCCATTTAGTAAGGCTGAAACCTGAAAGACGAAGCAAATGAACAGACCATCGATCCGCGTTTCGAAATGGCAAAAAGACGCTCTGTCACCCGACTACCCTAATAGCAGGTCTTCTTCGCTCGCGTGGAGAACAGTAATATAGAGATCTGTCTCGAACATATCAATTGAGGAAAAATGCCCCTCTTTATCGCTCTCTGCAAATTCACAGACGCAGGGACCAAGTCACTCTCTAGGGACTTCAAGGAGCAGCTCGACAAGGCCGATAGAGTCGTCTCGAAGATGGGAGGTCGAGTCGTGGCGAGGTACCACACCCTAGGACCCTATGACATAGTGACCGTCGCAGAGCTGCCAGACATGAAAATGGCTCTGAAGTGTAGCGCCAGGATCGCCTCCGGCGGCCTGGTCCGCATCCAAACACTGCCGGCGATCAGCGACGAAGAGTTCGTTGAGCTAACCAAGGCGATGTAGCTCACCCTCTGCGTTCATTTTCCCTTCTTTTTTTCTCGTTCGATCTTTCAATCCTTGGACCGTGACCTAGGATCTCGAACGGCGGTGAGGAAGAGGAGACCAAACCCCGCGATTGCTGCCGCCAGAAGAAAGACGAGGGGATGTTGATAAAGACCTACCAAGACGCCACCTATGAGCGGTGCCGCTGCGGAGAAGGGCGATGTAAGCGCGTTGCCAACCGCTATATACGTGGGCCTCTTCTCGGGCCCGGCGAATTCTAGCAGCATGGAAAGCCAGCACACGATTGATGCGCTGAAAGCTGCTCCGGCCAAGGCGAAGACCAATTCGAAGTCTTGGATAGACCGCGCAAAAACCGCAGCCAATGCAGCAGCAATTCCACAAATGTAGCCAAGCTGCATGGGCAGCTTGTGTCCTTTCTTATCACCCAGGTAGCCCCATAGCAGGTTGGTGAATACTTGTACTCCGAGAAAGACGAAAGTGAAGACCCCGATCTGGTCGCCGGTAGGGTGCAGGAGGTCAATGGCGTAAACAGTGTAGAAGGCAGTGGCCATTCCAATGAAGCTCAGCAGTGCTTGACTCACAATGAAGAGGCAGAAATCTCTGTCGCCTCTCAGAACGGCGGGTAGGCGGCGAAGATAGATTCCCATGCCTTTCCCGTGCTTGACCGATTCTCTGCGGGGCTCCCTGACCGAAGACAAAGAGCCCCAAGACAGAAGCGTCAGCAGGAACGCCGCCAAGAAGCAGAGGACAAAACCGTTCTGGAAGCCATATGTATCCAAGAAGACTCCTGCAGCCAAACCCCCCAGCGCACCCACAGCTGTGCTTACTGAATTTGCCAGACCGAGGTATTTACCCGTCATACGTTGAGTCACTGCCCTTGCCACCAAGTCCATGTAAGCGGGTGACATCAATCCCCCGGACAACCTCGCTACGATGATTAGCAGGAAAAAGAACAGCAGAAGCCAGGAAGGCTTAGCTGAGCCAGCGAAGAAGACCGCCAGCGCGAGCACAAGCCAAGGAAAGCGCTCTCCGGCACCCATCTTCAAAAGGTAGGGCTTTACTCGAGTCAAGCCCTCCACATAGTTTGCCACCAAGACCTGAGGAATGCTGAAGGCCAAGCACCAAATAGATGCGATCAAGCCCACCGCCAAGTTTGAGTCTGTGAAGCTTCGGACGAAAACTGGAAGGATGGTAACAGAAGAGATGAAGCTCATCCCTATACCGAAGGCGCTCCATTCACCGGTCAACGCCAAGAAGTTCCAGCGAGCATTCTCTCTCGAGTTCTCAGGCATTTGGCTCCGCCGCCGAGAGCTGACTTCAAGGTTTGAAAATGCAAGTAATAAGGCAACCCCGAGAAGCGAGGTTGTGGAAAGCGGGAAGTTTACTTCCTCAGCTCCTCGTCCTGCGTCACCTAAGCCATCTCTTTAACACTCACATGTTTTCTAGAACCGCTTCCGAAGCGTATCACAGAACTCCCCGACTAGAGCCCAGGGTTCGATCGATCGGCATTCTCAGAGAGATCGAGGATCGACTAGTCGACCAAGTGACCCTAGCCACGGTTCCCGGTCTTCCCCGTGTCCGGCTCAGCGTACGGATGTATGTCCGGTGGATACTTCTCTGTGTGTTCACCCAGCTTCATGATAGCGGTGACCAGTTCTTCTGGTTCAAGCCCCGCCATCTGCACCTTGTTATCGAGAACGAACTTTCGCACAATGGCTTCCAACTCTAGGCAGTTCAGCATCGCTCCTCGAAGAGCTACCTCCAGCTTCGGAACGGAATCCTCGGGCACTATGAAGAAGTCACCCGTTATCATGATGCTGAGGATGCGGTCGCCGATGGTCTCAGCCGTGATCCTCACGAGTTTCTTTGCCTTGTGCGCGACCTCGATGACCTTGACTCCGTCCGCCACTTTAACGGCCCGCTCCTCCGCCAGCTCCCTACGCCGGAGCTCTGGCATCAGGAGCCACTCCTGAGACAGATGCTTGGGCTTTGTCTCCTTTTCCCATATCTCGACCTCGGCTTCTGCTGGTCGGGAAGGGTTCAGGGCTATTCCGAGGGTTTCCTCGAAGGAATCTCGGAGAATCTTCTTGACCTCATCGATCGGAGGGATCTGTCCGAGCTCCCTCTTTAGAGACGTCACCCACTCCCTCATGCTCTTAGCCATCTTGTCTCTGAACTTCTCGTCTGGAACCCTGAGGACGGCTGCCATCGAGTCGTAGTCAAGGTCCATGATTATGTTTCCGACGAGGATCGTCGTGCTTCCCAGTTTTCCCGCACCGTTTCCAGAGATCTTCCTACCTGCTGCCATCACGTCGTTGAGCGGTTTGAACGTAGCTTCAACCCCAAGCCTTCGGTAGGTCTGGATGGGTGCGGCTAACGCCTTCTCAAAGAGATCCTCGACTTTCTTGGGGATCACTTCACTCGAGTCGGAAGCCACGATCTGATAGAAGAGCTGTTCACTGTTGAGGTAGGTTGCTCCTCCCCCCTGGGACCTTCTGATAATCGGCAGGCCGTGTTCCCGGCAATACTCGGTATCGAGCTCCTTCTCCATCTGCTGGTGGCATCCAAGACAGACATATGGCTTGGACGGCTGAACGAAGAGAAGCGTGCTCGGAACCAAACCTCTGGCGACGGCCACAGCGACGGCCTCGTAGAATGTCTGCGCCATCAACGGCGCAGCCCTTCCCAGATCGATGAACCGCCAGGACTCCAAGAATCTGCACCCATCTGTGTCCGGACAAGACAGGATAATATCCGTTGCCCTTGACCAACGAAGTTCCTGTAGGGCGACCGTTCGACGCCTTCAGCCAGCTGAGGGGCACCTGGCTAGGTGTGCCAAACCTTATCACGACATACTTCCACTGGAAAAAGGGACCAGAGGGAGAAGGCCGGTGTTGGACATCAAGCTGATCCGCGAACACCCGGAGGTAGTCAGGGCCAACCTCCAGAAGAGGGACGATGAGGAGAAGCTGAGGATGCTCGATGAACTACTGGTGCTGGACAAGGAGTGGAGGAATCTCACAACCCAGATCAACGAACTAAGACGGAGAAGGAACGTCGTGAGCCGAGAGATAGCGAGACTTAAGCGGGAAGGGAGTGATGTGGCAGAGAAGCTCCTCGAGGCTGAGAAGATCCCTACTCAGATAGCTAGGCTGGAGGCAAGAAGGAAGACCGGCTGGGAGAAGGTTCAAACGATCCTAAAGAGCCTGCCCAACCTCCTCCACGAATCCGTACCGATAGGAAAAGATGAGTCTGACAATGTTGTCGTACGCGTTTTGGGGGAACCTCCACAGTTCGATTTCACTCCCAAGGGACATCTGGAAATCGCACAGCGGCTCAACATCATAGACGGCGAGAGAGCTGCGAAGGTCGCAGGCTCCGGCTTCTACTACCTATTGGACGAGCTCGCCCTGCTCGACTACGCAATTCTCAGGTACGCCATCGACTTCATGATGAAGCGGGGATACAAGCTCGTCGAGCCGCCCTTCATGATGAAGAGGAAGCCCTACGAGGGTGTCACGGATCTCGCGGACTTCGAGAACGTCATGTACAAGGTCGAGGGAGAAGACCTGTACCTCATAGCGACCAGTGAACACCCAATGGCTGCCATGTTTATGAACGAGGTCCTAAACAAAACGGATCTCCCAATCAAACTCGTTGGGGTAAGCCCGTGCTTCCGTAAAGAAGTGGGCGCGCATGGCAAATACACGAAGGGTTTGTTCAGAATGCACCAGTTTAACAAGGTCGAGCAGTTCATCTTCTGTTTACCGGAAGACTCCTGGAAATTACATGAGGAGCTTCAGACAAATGCAGAAGATCTCTACAAAAACCTAGGGCTGCACTACAGGGTTGTGAACGTCTGCACGGGAGAGATCGGATCGCTCGCGGCCAAGAGGTACGACGTAGAGGTCTGGATGGCTGACGGCGAGTATAGAGAGATTGGCTCCAACTCGAACTGTACGGACTACCAGGCTAGAAGACTGAAAATCAGGTACCGGGAGAAAGAGGGGCGGAAGCCAGCTGGCTTCGTTCACACTCTCAACAACACGGCGATCGCCACGAGCAGAACGATGATGGCGATCCTGGAACAGTGCCAGCAGAAAGACGGTTCTGTTCGGCTTCCAGAAGTGTTGAAGCCCTACATGGGGGGAACACAGGAGATACTCAGACCTACACCGGGCGGTTCCAGGCAAGAGTCATGACGCTCGAAGACTGACTGACGAGACCCAAATCGATAGACGTCTTACATGCAATGCTATATGTGCCCAAGGATGGATAGGTATGAAGCGGTGGCTTTGAGGAAACAGATCACCGAGATTGAGACTCTCTACTTCAACTACCCTATGAATCCATGTCTGATCACGTCGCTTGACAGAGACGGGAGGCCCAATATCATGCCGGCTGCTTGGAACAGCCCCGTGTCCCACACGCCGCCTCTGTACGCTGTGGCAATATCGCCCAAGAGGTATTCCCATGGATCGGTTTCGCAGCTCGGCGAATTTGTTGTCAACTTCGTTTCTTACGACTACACAAAGGACATGGACTTCTGCGGAAGGGCGAGCGGTAGAGACGTCCTGAAGTTCGAGAGGAGTCGATTCACACAGGTTCGGGCGCAGGTTGTGAAGCCCCCTCTAATTGCTGAGAGCTACGCAAGCCTGGAATGTAGAACGATCGATCAGAGAGAGTATGGCGACCACACGTGGTTCGTTGGAAAGATCGCCGCCGTTACATACGACTCGGAGGCCTTCCTAGATATCGGGACGCCCAACACAAGAGAGCTGAGACCCACTCTATACCTCGGAAAGAACACCTACATCACGGTGGACCCAACTACACTGACCAAGTTCTAGACGAAGTTCGGCCACCAACATCGATCGAGGCATATTCGAAAGGCTTTGGCAGACTAAAATATGGGACCCAGGTATGCTTGAGGCTGGCTGTGATCACTTGACCAAGCCCTTGAAGTTGACAGACACGACCTATCGGGATGCACATCAGTCGCTCATGGCTACAAGGATGAGAACCGAATCCATGCTCCCAATCGCAGAGAGGATGGATCAAGTTGGCTTCTTCTCGCTAGAGATGTGGGGAGGGGCAACCTTCGACGTCTGCATTCGCTTTCTGAGCGAAAACCCCTGGGAAAGGATAAGGTCCCTGAAGAGGAAGGTACGGAAGACGCCGCTTCAGATGCTCCTGAGGGGGCAGAACATTGTGGGGTACAGGAACTACTCCGATGACGTCGTTGTGAAGTTCGTGGAGAAGGCCGCGGAGGCAGGCATAGACATCTTCAGGATATTCGATGCTCTGAACGATGTGCGCAACCTGCAGACAGCCATAAGAGCCGTGAAGAAGGTCGGGGCTCACGCACAGGGGTCCGTCTGCTACACGATAAGCCCCGTTCACACGAAGGAGCACTACGTCGAAGTCGGGGGTCACTTGGCTGAGATGGGATGCGACTCTCTGTGCATCAAAGATATGGCTGGAATGCTAGCTCCGCAGCCGGCCTATGAGCTGATCTCGGCGCTGAAGAAACAGGTCGGCCTTCCAGTGCATCTCCACTCTCACTCAACGAGCGGAATGGTGCTGATGACCTACCTCAAGGCCTGTGAAGCAGGCGTCGACATAGCCGACACTGCCTTCTCTCCACTTGCTTGGGGCACGTCTCAGCCGCCTGTGGAGACTCTTGTCGCCGCGCTGAGAGGCACACCATACGATACCAACCTGGATCTGGAGCTTCTCGTGGAGATAGCTGGCTACTTCAGGGAACTACGTGAGAAGTTCTTTGATCCAGCCAACCTCATCGACCGTCTGTCGGAGAGAACGGACACCACCATCTTAATCCACCAGATTCCGGGGGGGATGTTCTCCAACCTCGTATCGCAGCTGAAGGAACAGAACGCTATGAGCCGAATGAAGGACGTTCTCGATGAGGTGCCGAAGGTGAGGAGGGATCTCGGATATCCACCGCTGGTCACACCGACAAGCCAGCTCGTGGGAACACAGGCTGTCTTCAACGTGCTTTCCGGTGAGCGGTACAAGATCGTGCCCAACGAGGTCAAGGACTACGTTAGGGGGTTCTACGGGAAGCCATCCGTACCAATAGCTGAAGTCGTGAGGAGAAAGATCATCGGAGACGAGGAACCAATCACCTGTCGCCCAGCTGACCTGCTGCCACCCATGCTGAACAGCGTGCCAGAAGATGCGAAGCAGTTCATCGAGAACGATGAAGACTTGCTCGTTTACGTTCTGTTTCCCCAGGCCGCTCTTGGTTACTTCCAGAAGAGGGACCTCCGACGTCGGCGCGAGCAGGCCATAGTGATCGGGAAGGCTGAGAAGAAGAACTTGGAGGAGGTGGCCGCGATCCTCACTGCTGCAGCCTTCCATCTTAAGACACGTCTCAAGGCACCTGTACTCGTCCAAAGAGCCGAGACGAGTAGGCTCTCGCCCTGGGTCGTTGCGGCCAGCAGACCAGGTACCCCTCTGAGGGGAAGATACCTTGAGGCGCTATAGAGTCGTAGTCGACGGCACAAGGTACAGCATCGAGGTAGGCCAACTGAGAAAGGGGCATCAGGTGTCTTTCAACGTCAACAACAACAAGAGGCAAGTGGAGCTCCCGAGCAAGCTGATGCATGTAGGACCGTTCACAATCAAGGTGGACGACAGATCCTACAGCGTCGAGCTACAGAAAGTAGAAGAAACTTCGCCTTTCCCGGTCAAAGTAAACGAGGTTGTGTTAACCGTAGAGCTGAGGCCTCACACGTTGAAGAAGGCCAGGCAGCCAATACAGCCCTATGAGACCTACGACAGGAAGGCAGCGGAGGAAAAGGATGAGGGGGGAGTTGCGGCACCCATGACGGGGAGAATCTTGGCCGTGAAGGTAAAGGAAGGCGACGCGGTGACTCCTGACAGTGTTCTCTGTGTCTTGGAAGCAATGAAGATGGAGAATGAGATAAAGTCCCCAAGGGCCGGGGTGGTGCAACAGGTTAAGGTGGTGGAAGGCATGACCGTGAACAAGGGAGATTCTCTGGTCATCATAGTGTAATGAATTGATCAATGAATCGATCTTCGGGCTGGATAGCCCGTTATCGGGTGAAGGCTTTTATTTCGCAGGACTGATGCTCTCGTTCGTTCTCTGGGTGAAGAGTGCTGAAGTTCGGGTATACTTCTTGGGTTTCAAACGTAGATGTCCTCAACCAGTTTCTCCCGAGGTTGCAGCAAGACAAGCTTATGGGGACCGCGTGTAGAAAGTGCGGTGAGAGGTACTTCCCCCCGAGGCTTGAGTGTCGTTGCGGCTCGAAGGAGGTTGAATGGGTTGATCTTCCGCGAAAGGGGAAGCTCCTCAGCTACACCTTCGTGACGTTCGCCCCGGAAAGCATGGCCAAGCATGTTCCCTACATAGTTGGAGTAGCCGAGCTTGACGGAGGCCCCCGGATCTTGGCTCATCTGATCGGCGTTGCTCCTGGTTCCCTCAAGGTGGGCATGCCGGTACAAGTAGTAATAGACAAGATTCCCCCGGACCGCATCGTCTACAAGATGAAGCCAGCCTAGCTCACGATCAATCGATCTGATCGAGCACGAATTGAAAGCGCGCTATCTCCATAGATCATACGCCGCATCGGCAAGCTCCAGTTCCAGCAACTTCTCTTTGATCCTCCTCTTTCCACCTATGGATGGCAATGAACACATCCAACACTCTACACCCAGATCTTCGTCTGTACCGGCCACGCATATAGGATCTTGCGACTGCCCAGAGAGGCTGATCGATCGATGAAGAACTAAGAACAATGTAGACGATACGCGTGTTACCTGAGAGATTCCTTTCTCCCAGGCTAGTTTTATATACGTTCCATTGTATACGCTTTTTCGTAGGAGGATTCTGAATGGAGAGACCTTGGTACAAGAAATGGCCCGAAGGCATTCCAAAAACCGTCTCGTATCTTGAGGTTCCTCTTCACGAGCTGCTTGTCAGCTCCGCTGAAAAACACCCTGACACTCCTGCGATATTCTTTGAGGGCAA
>JBGVSY010000080.1:0-5177 GCA_041862235.1 Nitrososphaeria archaeon
TGCGATCTCTCGAGCGTTCTCGAAGAACCCAGATATCCACTTGGCCCTTGCGGGGTCACCTGGGAGCAAGACGTATCTAGCCACGTCTCCTCGCCTGCATCGGATATGGTACTCAACATCTGCTCGGTCCATCTTGACCTCAGACTCCGTCTGATTGATGGCGAGCATTGGCATGCGGTCCGTGAAAACTCTTTCTCTGCAGCTTCACCTCTGTCCAGGTTCATTCGGCGTCTGTGGTGCCGACGCATCGACCGATCCTGTGGTGAGAAAGCATCCAGATGAAGCAGTCCCAACGCATCGGAATGGGGACGAACAATGGGTGCTGTGTGAGGAGGAGCAAGTGAGGAATGATGAAGGCGGCAACGGCAGGGATTATGTCCTGCACTCTGATGTGTCTATGCCGCTGTTTGTCTGCGCTTTTTCGAACCAGAAGCACGAGCAGTGGTGTGTTGCACATGATTGACAGATCGAAGAGCAGGGCATATGGCATTTGGATGTCCCATGTGCTCAGCAGCCTGAACGAAGCCAAACTCAGCGCAAAGGTGGAGCACATCAGAATTGAGATTGCCTCTGTTCGCCGGGGCTGAAGCTGGGAGAACCAATGAAGCAAGAATGATTTGAGCTTGGATGCCGAGATGTAGATCGCCAAGAGGCAGATGGCGATTCCTGATATCTGCATCAGCGTGAAAACTTGCACTCCGCCTGTCATCAAAATCACATAGTAGATGATTTTTCGCGCGTCTCTCGACACGACAAGCAATGACAGCGATGGGTCAGCGAGGTTGCCCACAGCCATCCACAAAAGAAGGGAATGCAAAACAAATCGTCGTTCTCGGAACAAGTTGAGTGATACTAGGCAGAGCAGTCCTACGGCGTACTGGCTCAAGATACCAGCGGACGCGATGGCAGCCTTGTCGGCCATGCCCCCAACTCCGCCGAAGTATGCCTGAGCTCCTGAAGGTCCTAGGTCGAAGCCGTAGAACCTTCCACCAAGAGCGATTGAAGCGAGACCGTGGCCGATCTCGTGGATGATCACATCAATGTAGTTGAACGACACCATTAAGCAGAATGCGAGAGCGAAGATTGTCATGCCACTGAGGTTTGAGAGATCTACCTCCCGAACCTCTTTGCTACCCAACTCAGTCCCGCTTCGGGGGGAAGCCCCAATGGTATTGATGATAAGATTTTCGGTGACCAGCGACCAAGTCTGGATGACCGAGATGCCTTTTGACATTACGTGAGAAACGCTTATGACGCCTGTACGCGTTCAGGCCGTTACCTTGAAAAACACAGAGAGAACACGCGCACAAGTGACCATCGAGACTAGATCAATCCGTGTTCTTCCCGGCCAGTTTCTGAAAGGGGAGGTTATCGCGAACACGGAGGAAACTCTGGAGATCAAATCGGCTCAGCTCACACTTGCCTGCGTGGAGGAGACACATATCAGTACGCGAATCCCTTTCATCTCAGGGAATCAGAGAGAAAAACATTCAACGCCTCCGGGGCGGCTGTCAGGCGCATACCAGAGGTCTGTGATCATGGAAAGGAGCTCTGCCCTATGCGGTGAACATACCGTTTCACCCCCCGGTGCCAGGTTTCCTTTCGAAGTCGAGATGCCCAGGGAGGCACTCCCTTCATACTCGGGGAGGTCGGCAACGGTTGGATGGTGGCTGGAGGCCAACGTTACTCCTGTCTCAGGAGGAGAAATTGTCGCAAGAAACGAGATCACCGTTCTGCCCTTGGCTCAGAGGAATCCAAGGAGCGTCGTCGAGGAGAGCAAGCCGGGTGCTCCCTTGGGCTTGGAGCTGGAGGTTTTCAAGGATGTCGTTGAGCCTGGGGGAGAGGTGGAGGGCCGGCTCACCGTGACCCGTGTCAGGGCGAAGCCCCAGGGAATCATGGTCAAGCTCATAGCACATGAGTTCGCGAAGGCAAGGCAAACTGTCGGCTACCAGATCGACACGAGAGATGTACTGCTCGCGGCGAAGGAACTCTTCGAGCGAGAGCGGTTGCGAGAAGGGGCGTCCCAGCGCTTCACGCTGAAGGTGCCTGACGGTATCGCGACGTACGTGGGGGAGAACTCGTCGTCCAGAATGTTGGTAAGGGCGACAGCGGCTTTCCGGTTCCGAAGGGACATTTCATTGACCGCCCAGGTTCACGTGGGCAGCTTCGTGTAGCATGGAGAGATCGTACGATCAAACCGTCGCTTCACGTAGAACAACGAAAGATCGATCGACCGCAAGTTTATTATAGCCAATGACTGCCTGGCTGGCGCGGAGAAGAAATATGAAGACGAAGGCTAGACACATATCGTCTGCCGTCTCCAACATGGTTGCAGGGGCTTTGGTGGTTGTGATAATAATCGCAGCTATCGGGGGCTACTACGCCGGTACGCTCTCCATTCCAGGGGCTGAGACCGTCACCAGGACCGAGACCAAGGTCAGCACGATGACAACAGGGGCCGCGACTGTCACGCAGGTCTCAACGATCGCCAGCACAGTGATTCAGACTCAGACTCAGACTAGAACGGTTACAGAGACACCCACGGTGGCTGTGGGGGACAAGATCGGACTGGTAACCGACATCGGTGGAAGGGGTGACCTTAGCTTCAACGACATGGGCTTCCTGGGCGCCGCCAACGCGGCGGAGGACTTCAATCTGGAGCTGATCGAGCTTATCAGCACGACTGAGGCGGACTACCGTCCGAATCTTAGGACTCTTGCAAAACGCGGTGACTGCGCTGTCATAGTAGCGGTTGGGTTCCTTTTGACCGACGCGCTCAACGAGGTCGCGGAAGAGTTCCCGGACCAGAATTTCGCCGGCATCGACATCTACATCGGGGACAAGCCCAACGTGCTCGGCATCGGCTTCGAGGAGCACAAGGGCAGCGCCTTGGTGGGCGCAGTTGCGGCTCTGCTTGCAGCACACTACGAGAAGCCACACGTCGGGATGGCTCTGGGCATCGAGATCCCTGTGCTCTGGAAGTTCGAGATCGGCTACAAGTTCGGCGTTGACTGGGCTTTGAAGTGGTACGAGGAGAAGTTCGGGGAACCAGCACCGGGCATAGGCGCCACACCTCCAAAGGAGAGGGTGCTATGGACCTACACCGGAACATTCAGCGACCCGGTCAAGGGATACGAGGCAGCTAAGACACAGTTCGCGCAGGGCGCTGTCGCAGTCTACAACGTCGGAGGCCCAATCGGGCTTGGCATATTCCAGGCTGCAGAAGAGATAGGCACCGCAGAGGGAAAGACTATGGGACCGCCGTTCGGCATAGGGGTCGACGCTGATCAAGACTGGGTCAGGCCCGGCTGGATCATAACCAGCATGATGAAGCGGGTCGACACAGGCGTCTACACAGCCGCCAAGATGGCCGTTGAGGGGACTTTCGAGGGAGGCATACTAATGCTTGGACCCAGGGAAGGAGGAATCGCCATGAGCACGCTCGACGACATGGACACCTTCCTCAGGCTAGGAGTCGAAGCAGGAACCGTCAACCCCGCAGACAGAGACAAGATCTACAACGCCGTCAAGGCGATGAGAGATGCGCAGCCGGACTGGATCTGGGAAGCCGCAGCGGAGCTCGAGAACCAGATAAAGGGCGAAGTGGTTCCGCTGGCGTTCACTGCCGATGATATAGCGTACTGGAGAGAGATCTACGGATAGCCGCCCCCAACCTTTTTTTAAACTATTAGAGTCACTCGGATTCGATATGCAAAGCCCTCAGCTGTGATTGGGTGGTTGAGGAAACTTGGAGGCAGTGTCTGCCGTTAGGATGAAGGGCATAGTGAAGATCTACCCAGACGGGACGGAAGCACTGAGAGGCGTTGACTTCGACCTCACGAAGGGGGAAATCCACGGGCTTCTCGGTGAGAACGGCGCGGGCAAGACGACGCTGGCTAAGATCCTCTCCGGCCTGCTCCCTCTCACGGCAGGCGAGATCTATCTGAACGGCCGAGGGCTCCGCTTTTCGGGACCCTGGGAGGCCCTCAAGGAGGGGATAGGCATGGTCTACCAACACTTCGCCCTTGTGCGGCCCCTCACAGCGATCCAGAACATACTGCTGGGCCAGGAGGGTGGGCACGCCCTCTCGCGCCTTGAGGTTAGGGACGCCGAGAAACAAGTGGTCGAGATCATGGAGCAGTCGGGCTTGAAGGTGCCTCTGGACGTCGCCGTGGAGCTTCTTCCGATAGGTGTCCAGCAGAGGGTCGAGATCCTGAAGCTGCTCTACCGGAGGGCCAACATCCTGATCCTTGACGAGCCCACCTCTGCCCTGACCCCGGTCGAGGTGGACGCGTTGTTCGAGATGCTGAGAGAGTTCAAGAAGGAGGGCAAGACGGTGGTCTTCATAACGCACAAGCTCAGAGAGGTGATGGATATCACGGATAAGATAACGGTGCTGAGGAAGGGCAAGGTCGCAGGAGTCCTACCCAAAGCTGATGCCACACTGGAGAAACTGGCAGAGCTGATGGTCGGAACGAAGAGCCTTCCCACCGCGTCGAGAAGCGAGAAACCCTTCGGAGAGACCGTGCTCTCTGTGGAGAAGCTCCGGGTCAAGAATGACATCGGGGGAATGGCGGCAAAAGATCTGTCCTTCCAGGTGCGATCAGGCGAGATCTTCGGTATCGCAGGTGTTGAGGGAAACGGGCAGACCGAACTGCTGCAAGCCCTCGCCGGCCTCCGCAGGATAGAGAGCGGAAAGGTCGCCATCAACGGCAAAGACACAGCCGGCCTAGGTCCCAGGAAGCTGTTCAAGATGGGACTCGCATTCGTCCCAGAGGACAGGAGGAGACTGGGTTTGGTGCTCGACTTCAGCGTCGCAGAGAACGGCATACTGGGAATGGAGGACGACAAGAAATATCTCGGGAGACTGAGACAGCTGCTGTGGCCAAAGATCTTCCAGTACACAAGGCGTCTCATTGAGCGCTTTGGGATTCTCACCCCGAGCGTCACGACCCCAGCCAAATATCTGAGCGGAGGGAACCAGCAGAGACTCGTCGTGGGGAGAGAGCTGAATAAGGAGCCCAGCCTGCTCTTGGTAGCCCAACCTACGAGAGGACTGGACGTCGCCGCAACACACTTCATCCGTGACCTTCTCATCAAGATGAGAGACCAGGGGAAGGCGATACTCCTGGTGTCGGCTGATCTCGACGAGGTCATGCAGCTAAGCGACGCAATGG
>JBGVSY010000081.1:0-8168 GCA_041862235.1 Nitrososphaeria archaeon
AACGAAGGGAGAACCCCACGTACAATCCATCTGCATACCTCGATAAGGATGCATGGAAGCTGTCGATCGATCGAAAAGAGGAGAAGCGAGAAGTTTGACGTAGTCCGCGGATCGATCGAATATGACCGGATCCAAGGTTGACATGCCCTCCTTGTTCATGGTTCTGTCGTTCACGGGCAATTTGGTTGTCTGCTTCTTCCACCCGATCAAGAGATTCGGTTCCAGAGATCGATCGATCAAAAAAGAAAGAACAACTAAATACAGATCTGGACGGATCGAATTCTCATTGCATTGCGCCAGATTACTCGATTCTGCCAAGTCTTGCTTTTCCAAGATAGAGGAACACAGCTCCCACCACCCAACTCAGCCCGGCATGCAACAACAGGATATACGAGATATCCGCAGTCAGTCTCAGGATTCCGCTTAGAACCAGCAGAGAGACAAGGAACAGCCCGATTGAAGAGAACATGGTTATTATGACGTTTAACCACAACCTCACGGATTTTTCTGAGAAGGCTGGGTTGAGGAGGAAGAGGCCGAGAACGAAAGCGACGTTCGCTGCAACAATCATGATCATTAGTCCTGTGTTGGTCAACAGGGACACGTATGTAGATTGCGGATTCAGCATCGTTGTGACAACCGTGACAAGAGCGGCGATCGGAAGCATCATGAGCCAACCTTTCAGCAACGTCGCCCTGACCAACCTATCTATGCCCGACGGTGCCTTCCGATATACGAAGAGCGTGTCCTTCCCGCCAACCGTCACATCACCGGTCACCATGACCGTCACGATCGGGAAGATGAAGAGACCGAGTATCAGGTGTATTGGAGGAGAATCGGGCCCGGTTGGTGTGCTGGGAACGATGAATATGTTCATCAAAACGAGTAGGCCTATCATATAGGTGATGTTTGAAATGTTCTCAAGCCTTCGGCCGAAGTCCTTGAAGACACATGCCAGGACGGTGCCGAAAGATCTGCCCCCACCCACATATCTAACAGTCTTGTAGAAAGCACCCTCTGGCTTAGCCCTTGAAGCTGTGAAGGTTGAAGGTTCCAGGCTGTAGGCGCGGTCAGCCGCCCTCGCGCCCAACCAGAGCACTCCCCCGAAGAAGGCAACCAGACCACCGAATCGAGTCGCTGTCTCGAAACCGACGGCAACGAGGTTGCCCGGGTTGTTTGCGAATCCAACTACAACCTCCGCGCCCCAGGAGCAAGGTAGTGTACTGAGAATCGCTCTAGCCGTGCCGCCCGCCGCGGGATCGCCAAGTGCTTGGAGCAAGCCCCCGAACTGAACTGCGTATATTAAGGCGAGCAGTGGCAGAGCGACGATCATTGCAAGCGCTCTTCCAATATCTTTTCCGCGGGCGGTTCTCCCAAGCTTCGTTCTAAGAAGGGCGGCAACGACGGTCCCGGTCCAGAGGGCAGAAAGAAATGTGATTACAAATACAGCTATCGCTATTGCCACCTGAGCCACGTCCAGCCCGATTGGACTCAGGGCAGCCGTGAAAAAGCCGGTAACCACCGTGACGAAAATGGTGTAGAAAGGCATCTGGCCCAGAAACTCGCCCAGTAGCACGTCGCTTGGTTTTATGGGGGCTGCGAGGAAGATCTCCAGCTGTCGCGTCTGTTCTTCCCTAAGCGTATTGGTTATTGGAATTATCATGAAGTAGATGAAGATCATGAACAGTATTAGCTGCACAGTTGCCACGGCGGTCTGGGACAGAAGCAGAGCAAGAAACTCGTCAATGAACAGGTTGACAAATCCCGGCGCAATGAAAAAAACGTATACCACCAGTAGCGCTATCACCAGGTAGGGAAAGTAAGGCCTTATCATGCGGATCCTGCTGGTGTGGATACGGTACTCGTTCCTCGCGACTACCAACCACTTAGGAGCCGGCACCCCTCTGCTCCCTCCATAATAGATCGATGCGCCACTATTCCATTCTGCTCAGTCTTCTCTTTCCAAGGTAGAGGAACACAATCCCCAATAGCCAACTCACTACGACCAACAATAACATAGCCAACTCCATCGATCGCAGGACAATCAGAGGGATTATGAACAGGAAGACCGAACCCTGAGCGACTATCATCACGTTCAGCATGAAGTTTCCCGACTTTGTTGAGAAGGCGGGGTTCAGGAGGGAGAGGCCGAGAGCGAAAGCCACATTGGCTGTAGAGAATAGCACAGCAAATCCAGTGTTAGTCAACAAATCAATGAAGGTAACCTGCGAGATTAGAACCGTTGAAACAGCCGTGATCGCCGCCGCAATCGGAACCACCACGAGCCAACCCTGTAGGAACCTCGCCTTGACAAGCCTTCCCACACCTGACGGCGTTTTCTTATATATGAAGAGAGTTTCCTTCCCTCGAAGCGTCACTTCTCCCACCACAAACACCGCAAGCATCGGAAACATAAATGAGCCAAAAATCAGCACTACCTCGGGGTCACCAGGCCCACCAAGGAATACGTTTATCAAAATCAGCAGACCTACGACATAGGCGATCTTCGACAGGTTCTCAAGCCTTCGACCATAGTCCTTGAAGACAGATACCAGAAGCGTGCCGAAAGACCGGCCCCCACCCAAGTATTTGATGCTCCTGTAGAAGGCACCGTCTGGCTTAGCCCTTGAAGCTGTGAAGGTGGCGGCTTCAAGACTGTAGGCGCGATCAGCTGCTTTAGACCCCAACCACAGCACCGCCACGAAGAAGACGATGAGACCCCCGAATCGGGTCAGGGTCTCGAAACCGACGGCAACGATGTTACCCGGGTTGGATGCAAAGGCGACGAAAACCTCAGCACCCCACGAGCTGGGCAGCAGGCCGAGAACGGCTTTGACCGTCCCACCGGTCCCCGGATCAGCGAGTGCCTCGAACAGGCCTCCCCCCATAATTGCGTACATAATTCCGATCATCGGCAGACCGATAATCAATGAGAGGGCTTTTCCTATGTCCTTCCCGCGGGCGGTTCTCCCAAGCTTCGTTCTCAGGAGAGCGGTGATCACTGCGCCAATCCAGGAGGCGGAGAGAAACGTGATGACGAAAATTGCTATGATTATAGCTGTCTGAACCACGTCCAGGCCCAGAGGTGTTAGAAGAGCAGTGAAGAGGCCGGTGATCACTGTGACAGCGATGGCGTAGAAAGGCATTGCCCCCACGAACTCGCCCAGCAGAACGTCGCTTGGTTTTATGGGGGCTGCGAGGAAGATCTCCAGCCGCCCAGCTTGCACATCCTTCAACGTGTTGGCGAGTGGGAAAATTATGAAGTAGAAGAAGATCATGAAGAGTATGATCTGCACCATAGGTACGGCAGCCTGTGATAGGATGAAGGCGATGAAGTCGTCGATGAACAGGCCGACGACTGCTGGCGCGATGAAGAATACATAAGCCGCGAGCAGCCCAATGACCAAGTAGGCAAAGTAGGGCCTTATCATCCGTATGCTGCTTGTGGTGACGCGGTATTGGTTCCTCGCGACCGCAAGCCACTTAGGAGCGGGCATTCCTCTGCTCTCTCCATGCCAGGAGTTCCTTCTCCTCCACTCCTCCAGTTGTGGCGATGAACGCCTCTTCCAAGGTCTTCGTCTTGGTCTGAGCGATGATCTCATCTATTGTGCCTAGCGCGATGAGCTTGCCCTCATTGATGATCCCTATACGGTCACACAGCTCCTCAACTATCGGCAGAATATGGCTGCAGATGAAGACAGTCTTGTCCGCCCTGCTCGCCAGCTCCTTGATCAGGTCCTTCACCATGTGGGCGGCACGGGGGTCTAGCATGGAGGTGGGCTCGTCGAGGAAGAGGACTGGAGGGTCGTGGATCAGAGCCGCTGCGATCAGGACCTTCTGTTTCATACCTCTGCTGTAGCCCTCCAGCAGGTAGTCGCGCCTATCATAGAGGTCGAACAGCCTGAGCAACTCGTCTATTCTATCAGACAGGATATCCCTGGGGACATCGTAGAGGGCTCCCATGAACTCCAGGAACTCTCCGGCGCTGAGCTTCTCGTAGAGCCCTGGTGACTCGGCGAGCAGCCCTGTGAACCGTTTCACATCCGCTGGTTGTTTGAGGATGTCGTGGCCGTTTATCGTGGCTGTGCCGCTGGTCGGCTTTATGATGCAGTTTAGCAGGCGCACGGTCGTCGTCTTGCCCGCTCCGTTCGGGCCGAGCAGGCCGAAGGTCTCTCCCTCATAGACTTCAAGGCCGAGTTCATCAACGGCCTTGATCTCGCCTCCCTTGCCATAGTACTTGGACAACCTGTCCGTGCGGATCAAGCCCTTCATTCATGAATTCCCCGCATTTCTTCGATCTTCTTTCTGAGAGCTCGTCGAGCCCTTGATTTGCCAACGAAAATTTGCTTCCTCTTATATCTATCCCGTGGAACCCCAAATCTACTCGATAGCCTGGTCATCAACGGTCACCCACTGCCCTTTTCTTATTAGAGAGCATCTTCTGCACCTCGTCCTCGCTCAAGTCTATTCTCAGGACCCCGTTGGCTCCCACAACCTCCAGCATCGTACCCTCCACCATGCTTAGCTCCTTGAGCTGTCCCAGGTACCCCTCGAACAGCACGCGGTCATGAGACTCGTTTGACACCGAGATCTGCCTCACATGCTTCTTGGACTTCATCTCTATAGAGAACGCATGTTCCATTCTTCCGTCGCTCACCCCTGTGATCGATCTAGCCAACCTCTCGCTCCATCAGAACGTAGACAGCTTGAACACCAGTTGGAGCTCCCAGACCGCCTATCGATTTGGCTTGCCACCCTTCCTTTGCCATACGATTAATCTGTTTTACAAGCTTCCTAGCCGTGCCGGTATCGAAGAGGATCTCATACTCCTTCATTTCCACCACCGCCAACGATCGATCGATCGCCGTACCTGAGGACCCTGCAAACCCAACTCCTGTTTTCCCTTGCTCCGATGCACATCTTTCCACCCTGGGCTCTTCACGTTCGGGCTTCCCATAAACACCCCGCAAGAACGATGTAGGAACGTTAATATCGATCAGGGGAACTTAGGAGCCATTATTGCAGGGTGCCTGGTGTGGAGAATCTTTGCAGGCTGTTTTTTGAACTCTCAAACGAGGACCGACTGAGAATTCTCCACCAAATAGACAAGGAAGCGATGAACGTCACGAACCTTTCGAGCACATTGGACCTAACCACCCAGGAATCCAGCCGGCACCTCTCAAGACTCATCGAGGTGGGATTGACAACGAAGGACGCTAATGGCCTCCATCGCGTCAGCCCTCTTGGAAAGCTCGTCCTGAGACAGCTGCCAGGATTGGATTTTGTCTCCAAACACGCGCACTACTTCACCGCACACTCCCTGGACCGCCTGCCCCCAGAGTTCATATCCCGGCTTGGCAACCTGTCTGACGCCACATACATCAATGACATCATGACCGGCTTCTACGCCGTGGAGAAAATGATCCGGGAGGCGGAGGAATACATCTGGCAAATCAATGACCAATACCTCATGAGCACGATGCCCTTGGTCAGAGAAGCTTTGGACCGGGGCGTGAAGATATGGCAAATAGAGGCAAAACACATCGTTCCTCCCCCTGAACTAGATGACGACTATTTCCGTAGTAAGGACGTGCAGGCTTTCAATCGAGCAAGAACCAATGGACTCTTGGAAGAAAGAGTGCTGGAGCGGCCTGAAATATATCTGCACATGTCTGAGAAAGAGGTAGCTGCATTGGCCTTCCCAACCCAAGACGGGAAATTCGATTACCTAGGATTTACCTCCAAGGATGAACAAGCCCATAAATGGTGCAGAGACATGTTCCATTTCTACTGGGAAAGGGCCGCCAACCGAACACGCGTCGTCGAAGAACTCTACGTGTGGCTCAAGGATAGACCGAAAGTCATCTTTGCTCTGAAACGCATAGCTGAAGGCGAAGAAGTTGAAGACGAAAAGGAATCGATCCCAGAGCTAGAAAACGCAGGTTTAGCAAGGAAAGGAAAACTGACTATCTTGGGTCAGATCTTGTACAGAAGACTCGAGAGCTGATCACGATCGATCGGTCATCGCGAACTTGAGGAGATTCAATCTTTGATTGACGATTTGGCTGGACAGACTGACCGACTGCCGGCAAATGGTTGAGATGGATCGCCGGGGAATGTTGGAGATGAAAAAATCCTAGTCAAAAACTTGTCTGCCTTTTCGAGTTATCTCGGCATGCATTGGGATAAGGGTCTCGGACCCATGTGGGCGGTGTTTCGGGAGCTTGGTATGACGGTTGATCGACCGACCGACCGTTGGGTCGCCGTGGTAATCGCCGCCACGCTGGCACTACTCATCAATCGAAGCGGCCTACCTGCCTTCAATCGATCGACGGCCTCTCTAAGCTTTTCGACGAACGGACTCGATTCGCTCCATGAGATCTTGTCGTACACGCGGTCTAGCTCATGCTCTAAGATCTCTTCTAACGACCAGTGATACTTCTCATTTATCAGGATCACGAACTTGTTGGGGATCGATCTGTCGATCGATATCCCAGAGACAACAAAGGCGAGGGTTTGGCCGTCTCTGAGAGAGACTGGTGTGCCCTGTTCCTCCATGTGGGCACTCGCATACCCATTGTGAAAGTCAAAATCCACTGTTGCCATTCTTGGAACTAGCTCGTTGAAGTCTTTTTCGTCTAGAACAAAGGCTCTGACATCGGGCATTGGTTTGTCTGGAACGGACCGATTGACTCTGTCCCAGACTTCCCTGACTACTGCCTGCGAGATCGCCTCTCCCCGAAAACTCAACTTCAAGGCCAAGTTTTTTCCTTCGCGTGCTAGAGCGAACCATCGATCGAGCCGAAAGGTAGGTACGCAAATCTCCCAGCGGGGGTTTCCCATCCCTTCGTTCGCTTCCGTGGTCTTCGATCGATCGATGTTGCCGGCCGCTGGAGCTGGACAGGTGAGGCGTCTTTCGCGCTTGGTGACACTATCTTTCCATTGGATTAGGCGCAGATTTGAGAGTTCGTCTGTACCGCCTTTGTCGAACGACGGTTTATGATCAATTTCATATCCCAGCACATAGTCTCGATTTCTGTAGTGGTTTCTCTGGATCCAAGCTCCACACTCGTCTTTTCGGTACACCCTAGAGGCCATCGATCGGTGGCAAGCTATATTGCGTTCCTTCAGCATATATTGAACCAATCGGCAAAATTTCACGCCTGGAAATGCTGAAACGGACACGAGACCGAAATGCAGTCCACCAGCTTAACTCACAGACACCATCCGCTCGACGGCCGTTCCCCGTGCCCTGAGGGGCTGCGGGGGCGAGATCAACAGAATGAGATCACAACACAACAAGCCTTTAATAAAAATTGGCACTCCTATAGGTCATGCGATCGTCGATCGATCGAGCCTTACAAGTATGGTCCATCAGGGAAGCCAGGGTTCCAAAGGAAAGAGTCCGAGTCAACAGCAGCCGATCGGTCCGAGGGCGGAATCATGAAGAAAGCTATGGTTTTCGTTAACGACACCACCATTAACAAGTTTCTGGGCGGCGGAGCACAACTATCTGTTCCCGACAACGCAAATGTGATCGATGCAATAGAAACAGTCGATGAAGTCATCAAACGAGAGGGAACATTTCCCCTGCCCGAGTATGGTAGCCTGCTTCACATGTTGTACAACCCGGTCGAAGACAGATTCTACGTGCAAGTCGGCATACACGCCTACAGTGAGCCCGGGAAAGCTTTCGATGTCAGAAATGATACCAAGAAGATCCTTCCGGATGGAGCGCAGGTCATAATTTCCCCCCAGGCAGGATGCATAGGAGACTGGGAGGATGTTCTCGGTTATGAGCGATTTTGTCAGGAAATGAAATTAAGAGACAAGAAACTGTAAGGATGGAGTGGAGGTTATCGGCCGATCATTCATCACGGGGACCCAGATCCGGAGGATTGAATCTCCTCCTCGATCTGCTTCAGCATCAGGATGCGTTTGAAGGTCGGCGGATGCGTCGAGTAAAGCTCCGCAGCCTTCACAAAGAACGACTTGCTCTCCTCCTCCATGGCCAACTCCAATTCCCGTTCGTCAAGGAGACCGTCTCTGTCCAGGTCATACGTGTCTTTCTTTCCCATGATATCATGGATCTCCTTCCTGGCGACAGCAGGATTAAGAATGTAGAAAGTGCTAACCGGGGAATCCTGCTTTGGAGCAACGGAGATGCC
>JBGVSY010000082.1:0-2168 GCA_041862235.1 Nitrososphaeria archaeon
GCAACGAGACTACGGGATTCCAGTTCGGATGGAGATCCGGTGAAGAGGTACGCTCAGCGTGGAACCAGATCTGGTTCAACCTCACGGCGCCTGCCCCTTCGACCTAGACTCTGCCTGCGCCAATCGATCGACCAGTCATGACTCCTGATCTCATCCTTTGGAGAGGATCGACGCTGCCTCTTCGTCGAGCAGAAAAATGCAGTCTCGATGCCGCTGCAGACGGGAGGCAGGAACCTCGATGGTAACGGGCCCGTTGACTGAGTGCTCGACTGCCCGCGCCTTGTTGACGCCACTCGCCAAGAGTACGATTCTCCGCGCCTCCATTATTGTCGCCAGCCCCATGGTTATGGCTTGGCGAGGAACTTGGTCTATCGAACCGAAGAACCTCGAGTTGTCCTTCCTGGTCTCTTCGCTGAGATCCACCACCCTCGTCCTCGAGTCGAACGGCGAGCCAGGCTCGTTGAAACCTATGTGGCCATTTCTCCCTATCCCTAGAACCTGTACCTCGATGCCCCCCGACGACCTAATCATTCGTTCGTAGGCCTCGCAGAATTTACGGGGCCTGGGGGCGAGGCCGTCCGGTATGTGTGTCCTATTCTTGTCGATGTTAACGCGGTCGAAGAGCCTCTCATCAATATACCGATGATAGCTCTGCTGGTGCGTTGGCGGCAACCCCAGATATTCATCTAGGTTGAACGTTGTGACGCGGCTGAAATCCAGCCCTTCTTCTCTGTGCATCTGCGCCAGCTGGGCGTAGCATCCCTCGGGTGTTCCACCCGTCGCGAGGCCTAGAACGGCATCGGTTTTCGAAACAATAGTCTCAGCGATCATCTGAGCGGCCCTCTTGCTCATCTGATCGTAGTCCTTCTCTACTGACACCTTCATCCGTGTCGAAGCCCCTTCACCTTTTTCGATCGGTGGCAGCCTTTTTTCTATGCCGCTTGATCATCTTCTCTCTTTCACCACGGGTCATGCTGTGGAGCTTTAGGTAGAGGTTCTTCTCCTCGCGCGTCATCATCACATTCCTCCTAGCCATGACCTTCTCCGCAGTGTCGATCATCCTCGTTATGCCTAGACCTCTGCTCAGCCTGCCTGCGAAGTACCAGCAGAACGGGGGGATGTACTTCGGAAGGTATTCTCCGGTGGAGAGGATGTTGCTCATCACCCCCGCGACGACACCGGTGCTCAGCAGGACGCCTATGCCCGTCTTGACGTGGTCTCCCAGGAAGCAGCCTACCTTCATCTCCGCTGTGTCGATGAGCTTTCCTTGTACGGGGACCTGGACGTTTGTGTAGTCGTTCTTCAAGTCGCTGTTGGTCGTGAGAGCTCCCAGGTTAACCCATTCACCCATGTAGCTGTGCCCAAGAAACCCCGTGTGGCGCATGTTGCTGTGTCCGTGTATGATGGATTCCTCGATCTCGGCGCCTATCCTGCAGTTCGGGCCAATGGACGTCCCCTCTCGAATCTTCCCTTCGAAGACTTGCGTGTCTCTGCCTAGGCTGGAGGGACCCTCGATCCTGGTGAACGGGTATATCTTCACACGGTCCTCGATTATTATGGGCCCCCGGGTTGCATCCAATACAGTTGGAGGATGAACCTCAGCTGTGTCGGCGATCATTATGTCCTCGGGATCCCCCTCGACTTCGATCTTCACCGGTATTCTGGCTCTTGGCGTCCTGCCTTTTGCCAGGGCGAAGTCCTCTTGGATCGCCCGCGAGTTCTGGGCTACCAAGTCCCATGGATAAGAGAGGACAGTCGCGTCTACCTCCATAGCCCCGATCTCCTCGCTTAGGTTGTCAAGGAGTCGATCCAATGTTTCAGCCATGTTCCTTCTGATGGTGTCTCTTTTCGCCCGGACAAACAGAACCTCTCCTCGATGCGTTCGAACCTCCTCTTTGCTCTCCGGTGGCTTGGTCTCTCTGTCCATCCATTTTCCGTTGACGAACGTGAAGTCGTCGGTCTGGAGGACGCTCATGTCGTTAACCGCATTGGCGCCGACTCTGCTGCTTACCACTTCAGCAAGATGATCGCGGACAAAGTAGCAAGTATCCAGATGTGGATATCTTCTTTGTATCTTCTCCAGCAGCGTGATGTTGCCGCACCTCAGCTCATACGTTGCCCGCGTCATCGTTAGTGGGAAGAGCCGTTCGGCGTCTCGCCCCTCAAAG
>JBGVSY010000083.1:0-19275 GCA_041862235.1 Nitrososphaeria archaeon
CGCCCCCTTTCTGCGCCGGAGAATCTCGAAGATGACGCTGGCGCAGAACGCGTCTCCAGCCCCAGTGGGATCCACTGCATTCACGTCAAAGCTCGGAAACCTTAGGGCGAACCCGTTGGTGACAGCCAAACCTCCTTCCTCGCCGAGTGTCACTAAAACTGTTCTAGCACCCTGCTCCGCAAGGGAAGCGGCAGCCTTAGAGACGTCCTCTTCTCCAGTCATCTTGACAGCTTCGCTCTCATTGCAATGGAAGAAGTCAGTCCACCTAAGAGCTGGGAGCACCAGGTCTGATGGACGCCTGTAAGGTATTATGGGGTCGATGAGGGTAATAGCTCCCTCTTGCTTGGCCGCTCTGAGAACCTGGGGAAGCTGCTCATCAAAACTTCCCAAGAAACCGCTGGCTCCCACGTAGAACACTTCAGGCTTCTCCTGCCTAACAAGCTTCACTACGCGTTCGGGGCTCAGATACCAGTTCGCCCCGACCTCATGGAAGATCCGCTTATCCTTCCCCCTCTCGACCAGAATTATGCTCTTTGAGGTTCCGGCCTTGCCTGTCCGTGCAAGATGCGTCACAACGCCGAATTTGTGGAGCTCCTTCTCTATGAATTCGCCGAAGACATCAGACCCGATCGACGCGATCACGCTCACCTCTTTCGGAGGCAGACCGAGCTTGGTCAGGTCTATTGAAACGTTGACGGCATGACCTCCCAAGTGAAGCCCTATGCCCCTATCGACGTAGTCGAGCACCCCCGGGTCAGGGATTCCTTGTAGGTCTGCGGCTATGATGTCCGCGACGGCTATCCCGGCTGATGCGACCAGCATCTTTCCAAACGCCCCGTCCACCACCAGACCCCCGAGTCGAGGATATAGGACTTCCCGGGCTGAGGTTGCGATCGGGATATGTCAACTCTCAAAGAACGACTTTCTGCGTCAGATCCTTCAGCCTGTACGAAAGCGAATCCAACGCCCGGTATATCGCGTGAACCTCTTCGTGAAAGCCCTTTTCCGGCTGGATTTTCTTAGATGCGCTAATCAACCAAGTGATAGAGGGGAGCTCGGCTGGGCGTTGCGTCCTCGACTCTGCATCCGCCGAGAGAGCAAGAGACATCTCGGCGAGGGGGCCTTCATACCCTGCTATTGAGACACTCTCTAACCCAGCCTTCTTCAGCAGGGAGAGCAGCTCCTCATCTGCGTTCAGTGCCTCGCAAAGAAGGGGCTGGGCGACTTGTTGGCTCGTCCCCGTCTCGGCGAGGGGCTGGAAGCTAAGCTTCTTCACGAGACGACCAGCCCAGGCTAGGCGGCATGACTGCCTGGACACAGCTTCCTTGGAGTGAGAGTTGAGGGGAACGGCTGTTCTTGCCAGGCACTCAAACCTCGTCTCGTTTTTGAGGGAAGAGAGAGGGGATCGTACCATCATTAGGTCGAAGCTCGCCACAGTGGGTCTAATGATCACCATGTTTCCGAGGCTCCTCCATTGCCAGACGAATTCTCCAAGGGCCTCGACTACCTGCGGCGCTCGTTTCCCTTCGTCATATTTTCTTTCGTTCACCTAGGCTCCCCATCGACCGATCGATTAGTCCTAACCTGCCTCCCAGAAGGGCCTGGTCTGAATGTACTTTAACTTGGCTTCCAACAGATCTCGGAAGAGTGCTTCCTCGGTGTAGTGCATCTTCGCCAGTATCCTGGAGGCGGTCTGTGGCCCGACACCGTACACCATCATGGCCATAATCCCACTCTTCCCGTAGGACAGCACTATGTCTGCGTTTCGCCTGGTATCTGAGAGGATCTTCGTCTCCTCCTCGGAGAGAGGCTGGCGGTCAATCCATTTCTTCACCACCGTCTGAGCCCAGGGCTTAGGTCTTCGGTGCACTGCGATGAGAGGTGACTGGCATTGAGCGCAGACGGGTCTGTCCGGAAGATCCTTGATCCACACGTTCTCGCTTGTCCCCCCACAGTTCACGCAGAGAATCTCAGTGGAGGTCGAGAGAATTGCGTTCTTGATGCGGTCGATCGTCTCCTTCTCGACGGTCTCAGGCGCCATCACCTCGGGAATTTCGGCGAAACGATTCAGTATGTGGTAGGAGATCGGGGTGGGTTTCTCTGTCGAGATGAGCGTTTCAACGACTGTCTCGCCTCGGGCGACCGAGGATAGAAGCTCTTTGACTCGTTCGATGTCCACTTTCTCGAGGAGCGCCTGCCTCATGGTCTCCTTATAGATGGGCGTGTTCAGAAACCTATGTGCAAAATCTGTTTGCTCGGACTCCGGCAGACTCCGACCTCTGGCTAGGGCTCCGAAGCGCTCAGCCACGAACTTCGTGTAGTAGCCGAACGGGAAGCGAGCTTTGATCTGGTTGAACAAACGCCGCTCAGCCTCCTGTTGCGAGATCGAGAAGATCTCTTTGGCTACTCGTGGAAGGTCGATGTTGCTCACCTGGCAGGTCAACTCTATGAGGACCCGGTAGCCGTCGGCCCACCAAAATCTGATGAGGCCTCTTTCTGATAGAAGGTTGTCGCAGATGCGGCCTAGTGTGTTGTTGGCAGACTCGCCGAGGCACGAGTTGATGATCATATAACGATCGAAGCCTTCAACCAATACCGTCCTGTCGTTTGGTACAGGAGCCCCTCGATCTATGTGTTCAGCTATCTCTTCCACTATTTTTCGAAGGGCGTATCTCTCTGCGGGATACTTTTTGCTGAGACGGTTAACCACATGCTTGGATCCTTCTTTGCTCAACAGGTCAGCGATTTCTCTGCGGATTGTTCCGGCTTCGTTGGCAAGCTCGTATGGAACTGGGAGGATCTCGCCGTCCCAACCCGGAAGAGCTGCCGTCGGGTCCTCCACCGGCAGCACGTAGACCCGGCCGTCCTCCGATATCTGCTTGATCCTCCAAACGAGGCCTCGGCAGATGAAGTTGAGACCCAATCTTGCTCGATATAGCATGAATTCGTCCCCCACCGTCCCGATGAACCTGTCCGTGGTCAGGTCGACGACGGGGTATCTTCTCTCGTCCGGAATCATCGATAGGTTCTCAAAGTAGTAGCTCCGAGTGTTCCTGGTTCTCGTGAGCCCTTCCTGCTTTCTGCCCAGCAGACCGATCTGCTCCAAGTATACCACGACTTCGTGGAAGTCTTCGAAGGTGAGTCCTCTGTAGGGATATGCCTTGGCAGATAGCTTGTAGGCTTCTTTCTCCTTGATCTCTCCGCGATCCATCACCATACCTGCGATTTGGTGAGCCAAGACGTCGAGGGCGTTCTCCTGAACAATCAGTGGTTCCAGTTTCTTCTGACGGGCTCTACGGATCGCCGCGATTGACTCGAGGGAATCATCGGTGAAAGCCGAGATTACGTGTCCTCTGGAGACAAGGCCCAGTCTATGCCCTGACCTGCCCACCCTTTGGATTAGAGGCGTGACTTGCCTGGGGGAGAGGTATTGGAGCACCATGTCGACCGTGCCGATGTCGATTCCCAGTTCCAGTGTCGACGTACAGATTATGGCTCTAGTCTCCCCGCTTTTGAAGCTGTCCTCGATCCTGTGTCTCTCTTCTCTGGACAGAGAGCCGTGATGGATTCCGATGCTCGGGTCGAGTACGCCGAACCTGACGGCAAGCATCTCCGCTATCTGCCTGCTGTTGACGAAGATGAGCGTGGACTTGTGAGAGTCCACCATCTCCTTGATCCGGGTTATTCTTGCGGCGGCCTCGGGTGAGGTGTAGAGGGTCTGGGCAAGCTCGTAGTCCTCCTCGGTCGGCACAGGCCACTCTACCCTGTACTTGAAGCTCTTGGGAACCTCGACTTGTATGATCTTGGCGGGGCTACTGGAGCCTGCGAGAAGCTGAGCCGCAATATTCGGTGATCCAACGGTGGCTGAGAGGCCTATCCTCTGGAAGTCCCGTCCAACAACTGCTCTAAGCCTCTCGAGACCGAGGGTGAGTTGTGCTCCTCTTTTGTTTTCCGCTATTTGGTGGATCTCGTCGACAATGACGGTGCGAAGCGTCTTGAGGTTTCTCTGCATCCTGCTCCCGGGGAGGATGGCTTGAAGAGTCTCTGGTGTCGTGATCAACAAGTCAGGAGGCTTCAGAGATTGTTTTCTTCGCACTGACTTTGGCGTGTCTCCGTGTCTGACCTGGATCTCGATGTGCAACCTCCTGCCCCAGCCCTCGAGCCTTCGCAACATGTCTCGGTTCAGGGCTCTGAGAGGGGTGATGTATATCGCCGATATTCCTGTAACAGGTCCGTGTTCAACCATTTTGCTGAAGACTGGAAGCAGAGCGGCCTCAGTCTTGCCGCTTCCCGTTGGGGCGACAAGGAGCACGTTCTGGCCATGTAGAATCGGCTTCAGAGCTCTTTCCTGAGGCTCGGTGAGCCTATCAAGACCGAACTCCACAGCGGCCTTCCTGACCGATTCGTGCAATGACTGAATGGAAGAGATCGCTCCGGGAGACGCAGCCACTCGCTTGCCCAACACGTGTTCCTCTGCCGTAGTTAGAAACCGATCGATCGCACAATTATCCATTTCGGACTTCATGGAATAGCATCTTTTGCTTCTCTGTCGATCGAGTATGCTATATCCGCTCTAGCAGGAAGATGACGGGCCTGAAGCCGATCGATCGATCCCCTTATCCAATGTCCTACCCTCAGACATACTACCCGTATAGTATGCCTCCCGGGGAAGTATTTCGGTCGATCCAATCCTCTCAGCAATCTCTCAATATGATAGCTCAGGGCGCCTCTGAACGATCGAGGTAAGGCAGCGGCAATCGGGAAAAAGTTAAACCATCTAGCACGGGGCGGGCCCACAGGGATCCGCTTGGCGTTCAATATGGTTCTCAACCACGTCACTATGCTCGTGGACGACCTAGGGCGATCGGTTCATTTCTACAGCAAGATTCTCGGGCTGCCGGTCGTGAAGACCCTTGAAACCCAAGACCGCAAGACCGTGTTTGTGCAAGCCAACACCGCGATGATAAGTCTCTCAGCGTTCAAAGGGGAGAGAGAGGAGTCCTCATCCACAGGGCAAAAAGACACGGGGATCAAAAGCGTCTCCTTCAGGGTTCAGAACGTCGAGGAAGCTTGGAAAGAACTCCTAAGGAAGGGGGTTATCTTTACTTCTGCCCCCGAGACAGCTGAAGGCGGGTACAAGAAGGCAGCCTTCACTGACCCGAACGGCATCGTCTTGGAGCTGGTTGAGTGGCCGGAGCAGTAGGATCCCCGCGATTCCTCCGCGTTTCTTAAATATCCTAGGCGAGCCTCGGCTGACCGCCTCAATAGACAGCAGGAACACGGGGGGTGGGCCTACCTGAAGAACACAACTACGCGGAAGGAAACCAAGGGATACATCGAGGCGCTTTCTCGCATCTTTTCCGAGAACGCTAACACAATTCTCATTGCCTCCTTCGGCTTTTTCTTCTTCCTCTACTACCTTGACGTGCTGACGACCATCCTACTGTTGGCGCTCTTCCCCAACACATTCGAACGCAATTTGCTCTTCGCGCCGCTGCTCTCTGGAGGCTTCTCTGAAGTCGCCGCAGCCGTGACGTTGAAGCTCCTTCTTGTCAGTCCTCTAGTGGCTGTGATCGCGTGGCCCCCCACAAGGGTCAAGTCTAGAATCGGTCTCAAGGCGCTCAAGCTCGGTGCGTTCGCCGGGATCATCGCGCTAATCCCCTTGACGATGTGGGTAGCGCTTGGAAACAACCTGTTCTCGCTTGTCAAATTGGCGTCGTTGGTCAGAGCAGCCTAAGCTTCTGGAATCAGGAGATCGAGAGAGGCCGAATATGATCGATCAGTCGCGAGATATGACGTAAAGGAGCCAACCACTACCCAAAACCTTAATCTCTGAACGATAGTTCCAGTCAAGCTGGATGACTTGAGTAGGAGTGGGTTTCTTGAGGATAAAAGCGAGGTACAAGGGCAGATGCCATGTGTGCGGAGGGGAGATCAACCCTGGAGACGAGATCGAGTGGACGAGAAGCCAAGGCGCAGCCCACGCAGAATGCGCAGCATCCACCTCGGAGGAACCTGAGGAGTAGATCACGCAAAGAGGCGCCTCTGCTCCATCAAATGCACTGCGAAGGCCCCAATGAAGACTAGGAGATAGTTGAGAGCCTCGAGCAGACCCTTCCTTTCCGTGCAAACGATTGATAGGAACCGAAGGAAGTTGAGGACATCGAGAATCAATAGATGTTGTTAGAGCAGATGTAAGACTTATACTCATACACGTTGCGACGATGGGAAAGTGGCGGTGACTTGAAGCGGTCACAGAAGCTCCTCATACTTTCCTGCTGCGTCTTGGGAGTGCTCGCGGCGATCCCGGTGTTCGACGTCGAGGCTGCAGAATACGTGGCAGGAATTCAGAGACAGTTTGTCGAATGGGCTAAGGGTAGCTCTGCCCCGTACCTGACTGCCTTCATTCTCTCGGTCTTCGGCAACACCACAATCTTCATTCCGTTTCCATACGTGGCGATCGTCTTCATCTTGACATCCGAAGCGGGCCTGGACCCCCTTTTCCTCGGCATCATATCCGGCATCGGGGCGGCCCTGGGCGAAGTGACCTCGTACGCGATAGGATGGGGAGGTGGAAGCTACTTGGACAGACACGGCTACTCCGAGAAATTCGCTGCTCTGAGATCCTTTCTCCTGAGACACTCGAGAATTACCCCTCTGGTTATCTACATCTTCGCTGCGACCCCTCTGCCCGACGACGTGCTCCTCATTCCACTAGGTTTGATCAAGTACGGATGGGCGAGGTGCATTGTGCCCGCCTTCCTTGGCAAAACATCGCTGCTGCTCCTGGTAGGCTACTTCGGGAGCTTGATCCTATCAGTTGGTGGAGGCTTGGAGTCTCCTCTCGTCTCCTTCTATGTTGACCTAGTCACTGTGGCGCTGATGATAGCAGTGGCGTACGTCGTGATGGAATTTGACTGGAACAGGCTTCTTCCGGCAGGGCCCTCGAAGGCGAAGGAAGCCCTGTGAATGGGTTCTGCCCGATCGACGCGAATCCTTTTACGCCCAAGGCACGCGTTGTCTTGACTCAATCCATGAGCCTTGCCCTGGTCAACGGCAACGTTGTCACAATGAACCCTTCCCAGCCCAGGGCGGAAGCCGTCGCCGTTAGGGATGGAAGAATAGCCTACGTCGGCTCATCGGAGAAGGCCGAGAAACATTGTCCAGAAGGCAGGGTCCTGGACCTCGAAGGAAGGACTGTGCTTCCTGGCCTGATCGATTCTCACGTACACCTCATGGAACTCGGCCTTTCCATGCTCTCCGTCGATGCGCGAGGCGTGCAATCCATTTCCGAGCTTCAGGACAGGGTTCGAGGTGCCGTGCGCAACGCTAAGAAGGGAGACTGGATCATCGGGAGAGGGTGGGATCAGGAACTCCTTAGGGAGAAGAGGTATCCAACGCGATGGGACATCGACGAAGCTGCACAGAGCAACCCTGTCGTCCTAGTTCGGACCTGCAGTCACGCCTCCGTGGCAAACAGCATGGCCCTAGGCAAAGCTAACTTGCTAGCTCCAAGAAGCGTGAATGGAGGGAGGATAGAAACCGATTCCCAGGGAAGACCGACGGGGATCCTCTTCGACTCCGCCATGGGAGAGGTTTTCCGAGCAACCCCCTCACCTTCGAAAGCAACCCTCCGCAAAGCCCTTCTCTCTGCCTGCGACACTGCTCTCCGAGAAGGGGTTACTTGCATCCACTTCATGTCCTGCACCCCAAGAGACTTTGACGTGATGCAAGAACTCCGGCGGAGGAGCGAACTACCCGTCAGGATCAGGGTGTACTTTGCAGCGGACCACCTCGACGACGCGGTTTCCTCGAGCATGATCAGGGATCGAGGCAACGATATGCTTCGCGTCTCGGGGGTAAAGATCATGTTAGACGGTTCCCTTGGCGCCCGCACAGCCAGACTCACGAGGCCCTACTCCGATGACCCTGGTAACAAGGGCATTTCCTTGTGTAGCCGCCGCCGTTTGCTCGATCTTCTGCGCAAGTCAAGGCAAATGAAGCTGCAAGCTGCCGTTCACGTAATAGGCGATGAAGCCTGTGCCATCGCCCTGCAAGCACTGGCTGCAGTCTGGAACGATGAGGCGGGATTGAAGCAGCAGCGCCTCGAACATGCTTCAGTTCTCACCGGGGATCTCCTGAGACGGATGAAGCGGATGAGGTTGAAGGTTTCCGTTCAGCCCCAGTTCATCCTCAGCGACTTCTGGGTGGTGGAAAGGGTTGGACCACGAAGGGCAAGGTTCGTCTACGCCCTCCACAGCCTGATGGATGCGGGACTAACCGTCGCCGGTGGATCGGACAGCCCGATCGAGAGGCTGAGTCCCTTTGCGGGGATCTACGCCGCTGTTACAAGGGGGCGATTCGAGGGGAGAGAGATCCTCAGGCACAGCGAGGGGGAGAGGCTCACAACCGAGCAAGCCCTAAGTCTCTACACTACCAACGCGGCTTCCGCCTGCATGGAGGATAGCTTGATGGGATCTGTCCAGCCGGGTAAGTACGGGGACCTAGCAGTTGTCGCGGAGGATCCGACGGATGTCCCTCTACACCGACTGAAGGATCTGAAGGTCGTCATGACCGTGGTCGCAGGAAAGGTAGCTTACAGCTTGAGAGATGAGTCCATAAATAGATGAGGACAGGGCTCAACTCCGGGACGCCTCATGAAGGAGCCGGCGGAGTCAACCACTCGAGACATACGAAGAGCCGTGAATCCAAGGAGAAGAGACAGTCACAAGGGAGACAACGGGGTGGTCTTGGTAGTTGGAGGAAGCTGGCTCTACCACGGAGCCCCCGTCCTCTCTGCCCTGGCAGCTCTGAGGACCGGTGCTGACCTAGTGTTCGTGGCAGTTCCAAGACAGATCGTTGCCTCGGTTCGAGCCCAATCACCAAACATAATAGCCTACCCGATGCCAGATGCAAAGTTAACAATCGGCAGTGCTCACAAACTCCTTCGTTGGCTGCCAAGCGTCGATTCAGCGGTCGTCGGACCGGGGATGGGTAGACAGAAGACCTCAGGCATGATACGTCTCGTCACCGAACTAAGCAAAAGGAACGTCAAAATGGTTCTGGACGCCGACGCCCTCGTCAGCGACGTGGTCTCAGCTGTCGGTGGAAAAGATGTCGTGATCACTCCTCACGCGGGAGAGTTCCAAAGGCTCTTCAATATCGAGTTGGATATGGGCAGCCTGCGCAAGAGAGCACAAGAGGTATCCAAGATGGCGGCTGAAGCCAAGGTCGTGATCTTGCTCAAGGGTCAAGTGGACATAGTCTCGGATGGAAAGAGAACCGTTGTCAACAGAACTGGGAGCCCTGCCATGACCGTCGGAGGAACGGGAGACGTCCTATCAGGCGTAGTGGCAACCCTTATGGCCCGTGGCGCCACTCCCCTCGACGCAGCCGTGGCTGGCGCGAGAGTCAACGGCCTGTCAGGAGAGCTTGCAGCAAAAGACCTTGGAACGCACATAGTGGCAACAGACGTGATCGACCGCCTACCATTGACACTGAAAAACCTTGACAGACTCTCGGGCTAGACCGACCTTGCTCTGTCTTCAATCCAACATGTTGCCAAGAAGATAGGTTGGTCTGGCATCACAGACCTCAACCTCAACGAAGCGGCCCAGGAGCCGTTTCGGAGAGGCGACAACAATCGGCTTGTATGCATAGTTCCTGCAGCTCCATGTCTGACCCTTTCCCGCCTCGTCGACCAAGGCTCTCCCGCGCCAACCGATCCATCGCTGGTTCGATTCAAGAGCGATCGAACGATGGAGTTCAAGCAGCCTTCGGCTCCTCGTCTTCAACTCTTCAACACCGAGTCTTGGCAGAGCCGATGCCTCAGCCCGTGGCCGAGGAAAAAACCGGGAGATGTTCAGTATGTCCGGCCTTATCTCTTCGATCAAGGAGACAGTCTGAGCGAAGTCTGACGATGCCTCCCCTGGGAACCCGACGATCACGTCGGTGCTCAAAGTGACTCTTGGGATTCGGGCTTTGAAAGAAGCAATGACCCGCTTGAAGAGCTCTACGTCGTATCCTCTGCGCATCATTTCAAGAATGCTGTCGCTTCCGCTCTGAACAGGCAGGTGAACGAACTTGAGGACCTTCTCATTTTCGAAGGCCGAGACGAGGGGGGAAAGAACTCTCTCAGCCGTTTCAGGATTCATCATCCCCACCCTGATCTTGAACTTCCCTGGAATCGAGCAAACCCGCCTCAGCAGCGTTGGCAGACTCTGCTTGCCTTTGGTGCCATAGGCAGTTGTGTCCTGAGCCGTGAACCAGATCTCCTTGTGACCAGAGGAGACGGACCCCTGCACCCTAGAGACGATCGACTCAACCGGGTATGACGCGAGATGCCCACGGGCGAACCGTGTGCAACAGTAGGAGCATGCTCCTAGGCAGCCCTCAGCTATCTGAACTATGTCTATCACGGGGCTCTTCGTGGACACGGGAAGCGAAGGCTTCACGAGGAACTGTCTGCCAGTGAATCTGATCACCCTGCCTGCGATCGCGGCGTCGCAGGCCTCAACGATTCTGTCAACCCGATGAGGTCCAACCCAGCAGCTCTCAGGCGCGATCTTCTCCAGCTTCGCCGGATCTATCTCCACCATGCACCCAGCAACAACGAGCGGTTTACCTGGAAACGACGACACTAGGGCCTTGATTCTGTTCACAACCCTGTCCTCCGTAGGCTGCTTGACGTAGCAAGTGTTCAGTACGAGCACGAGTGCCTTAGAGGGGTCTTTCTCGGGCATGTATCCTGAACCTGACAGGTAGCCTTCCATGATCTGTGAATCAGCCTGATTCGAGGCGCATCCCAGAGTCTGAAGGCAAAAGCTTCTGAGGGCTGCTTCTTGGTGGCTCAAGATGCTCACGTGGTTCAAGGTCGATGGGGTCGGTCAGTCTCGCTGGATGCCTTGGAGACCTCTCTTATGAAGTTCTCATCGATCCCCATGAAGTCGCGGAGTTCTCGGATGGCGCCCTCGCCGAGCCTCCCGTAGAGGACCGGAGCTATCTGTCTGACGATCTCATACTTCTCCCATGGGTAGACGATCCAGGCGTCAACCTTGTCGACGAAGAAGTCAGGCAGTGGGTCTGTGTGCGGTTTGACCAGAAGAGTGGCGGTTCGGAGGTGACGGGGATTCTTCTGACGTAACGTGGACGAGGTCTCCACCAAGGTTCTACCTGTGTCCGCTACATCGTCCACCAGAAGGACGTCCTTTCCCTTAAGCGATTTCAGGACAAGAGGCTGGTATATCTTGAGCGTGGATCGTCTTCCAATTCCTTCGTAGGACCTGCAGCCGACGAGATATATCTCGTTCATGCCCATGCGGTCTGACACCATGTGGGCCACTATGCCTCCTCCCCTCAAGAGGCCAACAACGATGTCTGGTCGATAACGACTCTCGATGCTCTCACAAAGCCTCCAGGCGAGTTGCTCCACTTCAGCCCAGTCGAGACGATAGTAGGCTACGCCCGCGAGCTCCCTTGAGACCATAAGTCAAATTATGTCTCGGGGCTTAAGTCTTTCCCGACGGTTGATCGACGGGTCTTCCGCGATTATTCCCAAGATTCGCAGAGTGACGTTGCGAGAAAACATGACAAATGATAAATAATTAGACAATAATGTTGCTGACGGGGTCCAAGCGTGTCCACCGAGACAAAGATAAGACTGTTGATTCTAGCGATGCTGATCCTGGCGATGAGCCTTGGAATAGGCATCGCGGGCGATGCTACTGGCCGAATCGATCTGGTGCTCTAGCCGCCTATCGATCGTCGACCAGTCGGCCGAGTCGCCGAAACCAGGGCGGGTGTTATCGCCCCTCCACAGACAGTACTATACCTTGGAATATCGTCAGCGATCTCTCGAGATCGAAGATCCACCCACCCTCCTTACTGAACATCTCGTAGGGCAGGGTGTAAGCTCCCGCGCACGAAGGGTCGACAACCGCTGAGGTGAGCCTTTTGATCAGCCCGGAATTCAAGTGTTGGCGGACATAGTTCAACATGGGTATGTAGTACCCAAGCGGAGCGACGGTCTGAGCTAGGTAGAAGCTCTGGTCGGTGGAGACGCCTTCCAAATGTGTGAAGGGAATCCTGTTGAAGAGCTTCCTTAGATATTCCAGATCCCGCTTCTTCAAGTCCCTGAACTCCCAGAACTCACGTAGGACGAGCACCTTGTCCTTGAGGCTGGGGCGCTCGCGCTGCCATTGAATCACGTACTTCCTTATCAGCCGTCTCCCGAGGATGTGGTCCCTGTAGTGATAGCTAAGCGACCTAGGATCCATCTTCAGCTTTTTCGCTATCTGAACTAGCGGCTGCGTCAGGTTGAGTTGCATCTCCTTCAGGATGAACAGGTCAGCCTGATCGGCCATCGGTTCGGGAGCTGGAAAGCCCTCGAGCTCTGGAACCTCCACCTCCGACTGCTCGAGCTTCTCCCAGTCTATCTCCCAATTGTGCGTTATCGGGTCGTAGTGATTCATCCAGATCCCGGGATAGTTAAACCCAGCCAACTCCACCAGGGTATAGTTCTGGAGAAAGCCCAGGTCAACTAGGCCCTTGAGGAAGCTCTCGTATCCGTCAATTCGGCCTGCTGGGGGCATGGCAACGGCGACAAAGTCACTTGAAGGGGTCGTCCTTGAGTAGTAGACCAAGTAGCCAACCTTTGAAAGAATGTCGAAAAGCTCAGGTGCCTCTGTCCTGTACCCGTCCTGGAACCTGAGATTCAGCCAGGCTATCGTCAGGGCGAGCTTGTTGAAGTCGACTGAGGGGTTTATCGCTATGTCCCTGTTGAGCAGGTGCTTGTTGAGGCGATATCGCACAGTCTCTGTCGGAATGCCGGTGAGCCTTGAGACGGCGGAACAGTTTCGGGGGCCTATCCTCTCTATCACCTTCAGCATCTTAAGGTGGGGATTGTCGACCAAAGAGATCTCTCTCCCTTCTCCGGCCCCCTGCAAAATCCCAACACCAAAGGAGTTTTTCTACCAGAATACGAAAAGGGAGACTATATAAATTTGAACCCACCGAACCCGGCCCGACCAACTAACAGTTTAAGTCCTCGAGGGAGGAAACCTGAAGTTCAAGTTTTATTGAGATGAGCGAAGTCACAAGTTCAGGGAACGCTATTCGTGAAAAAAGAAAAGCCTTAATACCCTGGGCATCCCCCCGAGGGCGGGCTGAAGTGGCGAAAATGAGCGATTGTGGGGGAAACTCCGCCTTGTGCCCAAAGTACAAGGAAGGCGTATTTGCCCTTGTTTTGTCAGCCCGCCTTCGATTTCCCCGAATAGCTCTCTCCCGAGCCACCGGTGAAGCGCGTCGTTCGAGACGCCCGCGCAGTAGAAGAGGCGACTCCACACCGACAACAACTTCGCTGATAGCCTTCGTCGTTACCGGGCTAGGCCTGTTCATCTGGGGCTTCTCTCTTAGTTGGACAGGTATCTCGGCATCCGACTACGGTCAAGAGGCGGCAGGCGACATCATGCAGCAGGAGTCGCAGCTCGTTATCGAGCATATCTCCTTTGGCAGTGGAAATGCCTACGTCACTCTATACAACGTCGGGAAGGTGCCACTTCAAGTGACTGGCGTCGTGGTAGCCGAGGCTGGGAGTAGCGTCCCCACCCCTGACTTCCAAGCCTGGGCGAGCCTGGATGTCCAGGAAGCCCAAACGCTGGCTGTTCCTTGCACCGTGCTGGATGGAGACCTAGTTGCTAGAGTATACGCCCTGGCCGCCCCCCTTTTCAACCCGGACGAACCGTCAGAGAACGTGCACTGGGGGATAGTGGTTGAGTGTAAGTCCCAGAAGTGAGTCTAGGTCTCTCCATTCTCGAAAAGGCTTCTCCACGGTGCTCGGAACGGTCATCGCGGTCGGCATACTTGTGACAGCGGTAGTCCCGCTCATTATGTACATGCAGAGCACCGCAGCCCTCTACGATCACTCCGTTGCCCAGAGGCATATCGCCGATGAGGAGAAAATGGACGAAAGGCTGTGGTCGGATGTCTACGAAAACTTCTACGACGACACGCATGAGATCATGTTGAAGATGTACAATCCTTGCGAACTTACCGTAGATGTTGTTCGTGTCTGGGTCATCTGCCGGGATGATCCGTTGAATCCAACCCTTATCCAAGGAGGAGCTTTGCCCTTGCGTCTGCCGCCTCGCGATTATCAGGTGGAGGTCGGCACTGGTGTTATAGCGCAGAAGGGCGTCTGGTATGACATCAAGGTCGTCACGGAGAGAGGGAACATCTACATTCCTAGCGGATCGCCCCTTATAGGGGGTCAAGGCGCAAAGTTCCCTCACACCCTCACCGTGACCCTCATCAACATGGAAAAGGGGAAGACCTATGTGATTGACTTGGAGGCGGTTGGAACAGGTGGATGGATACCCGAGTACTTCCCTCAGAAGTTGATCTGGAAGGCTACAGCTGAGAATCAGTTTCAGAGCCTTGGCTTCGGTGTGAACCCTGGCACTTACAAAGTCTCGATCTCGGGGCCTGGGTGGAATGACTGGGTTGAGATAGTCGTAAATCCAGGCACATCTGGAAACCCAGCGGTAATCTGGGATTGCATCAACCTGTAGTCTCTGTTCTGACTAATCATAGACGAGATAAATCGGTCATGACGACCTAGTGACGACTAGGCGGCTTCCAACACTCACGGTTCCCATGTCCTTGTCGTCGAGGGCCAGTATGCGATTACTTGGTACTGTGAATTCCGTGATGGGTCACTGCTGTCGTAGAGGGGAAGAGGAAGAGCGAAGACCTCAACTAAGTCGGAGGAGTTAGCAGCCTGCATCGCCGGGTAGCGGGATGGGTCGAGCCAAACGCCCTGTCCGACACGCAAGGTTTGGGCGTTAGGCGAGAAGACTAGCTGCGAGGACGGAACCCACACCGCCGTGACCGCCAGATCGATGTCGCCTGGGTTGCAGACGAACACCTTCAGCGTGTTTCCGTCAAGGTAGACGTGCTCAACAACCAGGGCTGCTTTCTGCTGCATCACCATCCCACCTATGTCTGAAGCCCGCACCTCCTTCTGATGCTCGGCGAAGGTCTCGGAGTATCTCCACAAGAACATTGACGCCAGTATCGCCGTCCCTGCCACCATCAGCAAAGGAACAAGGTGTGCCAGCCCCATCCGGGCTCTGCTGCGTCTCGCCAAGTTCTCTGTGTGGCAGCGGCTCACGGGATATATGCGCATTCCTCAGATTTTCCCGAACAGCCTGTGTTTTGGTCGAATCAGGTTGAACGGTTAGTGGGTTGCGTCGGTCTTCACGATCGACTGATCATTTCACTGCCAAGACGCTTCTCTCCGGCCTTAGGTGCCGGACGCGAAATCCTGCTGAAGCCAGCCTTCCCTTCACGCCGGAGACTATCCTTTTCCGTCTGAACTTCTGCCCGGGCTCCCCGACGTAGTGGAGCATCTTTCCTCCTGGCTTGAGGGCGTCAAATGCGTCGCTGTAGAACCGGGCCGAGTACAGATCACCTGCAAGCGCTAGTCTAGGAGGATCGTGAACTATGAAGTCGAAGAACGACCTCCTCTTCTTTATCACCTCTGTGCAGTCCCCCGCGACAACTTGGATCTGAGGGTCGGAGAGCCCTCGGGACCAGGGGTTGAACCTCGCCACATACAGAACATCCGGGTCTCTTTCAACCGTTACCACCCTACAGGCTCCGGCCTCCACGCTCTCTATCGCGGTGTAGCCGAGCCCGGTGCATGTGTCCAAGACCCTCGAGCACTTCATGAAGCCCAGCGCCCTGATCTTCATCCGTGTATCCTGATCTGGAGTTATCCGGGAGACCCTATGCATGTGTATTCCGTCTATCTCGAGGGTTGGGGCGCCTCCAGGGCATGGAACGAGCTTGTAGAAGTGCTCCCCTTTTACGGAGACGGATTTCAGCCGGCCTCCCTTTGCAACGAATACATCTCTTCCCCTTCGCGAAGCTCGATCCAGCCAGTCCCACTTCACCCGTTGACCTCGGAGGACGACACTGGCTTTCCCAAGTCGCACCTTCTCCATCGTGAGACCGAGGTCTAAGGAGGCCTCGACGGATGGCTTTCCTTCATTCCTGGCTGAGACAAGGCGGGCGATTGTCTCTTGTGAGAGAACGGGAAGCCCGAAGGGGGAGAATCGCAATCTACCAAATCCCTCCAAGTGTTCGCTGATTCTGCGACTCTGAAAGATATTTGCCGACGTAGCCTCCTCTAGCTCGCTCAAAGCTTTTTACGGCTGCCAGAAGACGGGAAGTAGGCGGCCTTGGGCTTCATAGTGGCCTCGTCCAGAGATCCAGCCTCCGTCAACATCAAACAGGCACTGCTCGATGGCTATGGCTTCCGGCAGTTGGAGGAGAGCGTGGACGGGCTTCCGGTCTGGGTGGGGGATGGTGTTCGACTGGTCACGGTCGACCGGGAGTTGATAAGAAGCGATGGCTTGGACTCCGAGATTGGGGCCGACTTCTTGATCTTCATTTCGAAGCACAGGTCCAAGGCGGGCCTGCCGTCTCTCCTCGTTCACCCCGTTGGCAACTGGGGCGAAGCTGTCTTGGGCGGTTCTCCGCTAGCCCTCTCCCCAACTTCCGCCACCAGGATCAGAGCGGCGCTCCTGGAGCTCAAGGAGGAGGGGCAGCTGCTCGAGTCTCGGGGCTGGCAGATCGGCCTCGAGGTGACGCATCACGGCCCCCTTACAGACGTTCCAACCCTGTTCGTAGAAGTAGGAAGCACGGAAGCGCAGTGGGCCGATAGGGAGGCCGCGAAAGCCGGTGCTTCAGCTGTGATGGCGGCGGCCAAAGTCTCCGCCAGGGTGCCAACAGCCGTGGGTTTCGGAGGACCTCACTACGCCCCCAAGTTCACTAGCCTTGTCCTGAGCCGGGATCTGGCTGTAGGCCACATTGCCCCTGGCTATGCCTTTCCCCTTGGCCCTGCCCTAGTAGAGCAGGCCGTGGAGAAGACTGAAGGGAACCCCAAGCTGGCCATGGTCGACTGGAAAGGTCTGAAGGGGAGTCACCGGGAAGCACTGGTTGAAGTGCTCCGGAGACTTGGCCTAGAGGTCGCTAGAGTCTAGCTTTAGCAATGGTTAAATAGCATTTGGGCAATGGCCGCGCCACACCAAAAAGGTGTCAAAGAAGGAAATGAGTAGAGAAGAAAAATCGAGCGAGACAATGAAGATCGCGAACCTGACTATGTCGTCTCGCGGCGTAAACGTTGTCGCGAAGGCTGTCAGCAAGTCTGCCGAAAGGGCTGTAACATCGCAGTGGGATCAGTCTGAGCACAGGATATGCGAGGCAACGGTGGCAGATGACAGCGGAGCCATAACCCTCGTTCTCTGGGATGACAATGTCGACAAGGTGAATGAGGGCGATGTCATCGAGGTCCAAAACGGGTATGTCAAGGTTTTCAAGAGTTCCATGCAGCTGAACGTCGGCCGGTATGGAACCCTGGCCGCTTCGGATGCTGAAATCGAGAGCGTGAACACCGAAAACAACCTATCTCAGAAAGAAGTCCCAGCACAGTACGGCGATCGCGGAAGATACGGGGGAGGCTACCGCGGAGGATACAGACGAGGCGGCTACAGCGGCAGATATCGCGAAAGAGAGGAAAGATACTAGGAGTAGGCAATACGTTCCTGGACTCGTCCCCCGAGCCACTGGGTTCGATTACTTGCCTCCCTTTTTTTTCTACATCAAGCGCCTAGCTGGAATTATTCCCGTTGATCCTACCCTCTGTGGCTCAAACCAGGGAGAAGAATAGAGAGAAGGTCACCGTAAGCAAGGGCGATCACGAAGCCCGCTGTGAGGAAGACGATTAGAGGTATGCCTGGAGTCACCCACATGTCCTTTGCCTCCTTCAATTCCTCCTCCTCGGCTGTGAGCAAGGAGAAGCTGAACTTCCTAACCCCTCCGTCTCTCTTCTCCAAGGTCAGCAGAAACTTTCTCTTTCCTATGTTGTCTATCCTTCGACCCAGGAAGGCCGCGGCAATCTTTCTCCAGATAGGCTCGCTCTCAAACCCCTCGAATATCTTCTCGCCTCTCAGGATCTTGCCCGCGTTGTAGAGAGAAAACGCCAAGGGGACGACGAGGGAGCAGAATACGCCGTTGGTCAGGACCGTGAGAGGAACAAAAGGATGGAGATTGGTTCCCCGAGTAGCCGTCGGCAGTAGCAGAGCAAGAGTCATGAGCGCCTTGGCGTCCGCGCCTCCATACAGACCCACGTAGAAGAAAACAAGTGCTATGGGCCAGGTTAGGCCTACCGAGATGCCGACTTGGATCAGGTCTGAGGTGCTTCTTCCCAGAAACCCGAAGTCCAGTATGTTCATGGCGACACCCAGGCCTCCGAAGACTATCCAAAGCTTGTTGTCGACCTCACGTGTGCGCAGGTCGCGGTAGGAGCCGTAGCACATCATGAGCAGAGAGGATGCCAACCGCGCATACTCCATTGGAAGGCTCATGTCTTCGAGGCATCTCCGACAAAGTGGCAGTCTCTTCTAGGATTTCCTCGACCCGAGGCGGAGCGCCACGTATTTAAGCGCAGTGCGTGGAGTGATCTATTGCATGGGTTCTACTTGGCGAAGCGGTTGTCAGCGTTGTTTCGAGTGCTCCTCTCGGGGGGACTGAGCCAGATTTTCCAGGTGGAACATGGCAATTCTGCAGCCGGGCGTTGAACCAGCAAATCCTACCATCCGGCGCACTGCTTCAGAGGGGTTATCCCCTAAGTAGAACAGGTGAGATCCAGAGGTAGGGTCGTCGAACGCTCCGAAACCCTCGACAGAGCTTAGGAAGGATCTCAATAGAGCTGCTAGAGAATCCTCACGCGTTCCTGACAAGAAGACCACGGCGCTTCTCGGTCTGGCTCGGTGGAGGAGAAAGTCTATGTGCCATCGTCTCTTCTTGGGTCGTGACAGATGCCTTCTGAGCCTGGCTCTCAATCCGCCTGGCCCTCGAGCGGAGCCGACGTACGCGTAGTAGCCTCCGTCGAATGATATGACGCCCAAGGCACCGACCGATATCTTGCATGTCTTATTCAGCTCGATAATCAGCACATACGTCCCTGTTCTGCCCGAGAGTTCATCCAACGACACTGTCTTCACGGGTCTTGGATGCTTTGACATTCGGGGGTTGTACCTCTTTTTTCGAGGCAGAGGTGAAAGGCTAGCAGATCCTCGGTTGATCCTCGCCCAGGTACATCGACAGTATTCTGTGGCTTCCAACGGCTGTCTTTGCGACGACTCTCTGCCCCTCGCCGATTACCCTTCCGATCAGGGCGGCGCCGCTTCCTGTGCTGAGGCTCTTCATTGA
>JBGVSY010000084.1:0-7619 GCA_041862235.1 Nitrososphaeria archaeon
AAGTGCGAGCACTTCACGCCTAGATTATGGGGGCTTGACTGGGGCATCAACATACTGGACGATCTGAAAAAGCGTCACTGATTGGGAGCCATAGGATATCTTTCTTCTAATTAGGTGTATGATTCAAATTGCGGTTTATCTCAGAACTATCTTTCCCTTGGGGTTCCCGAGCAGAGGTTGGACCGTGGAGGATGGATAGTTGTCCAATTGAAAGGAATGGTTAAGGGTCTAGAAGATTAACTAGTGGCCTACTCAGAAACTTCATATGCCTTATCAGGTTTCAAACCTAGCCGACCAGTGGTCGTGATCAAGAGGATGATCGCTATTGTCCAGTATACTGCTGTTTTTAGGACATTGAAGTCATAGGCTAATGACCGCATAACAACAGTTTCCATTGGAAAATAATTAAACACCATATTTGTTCCAGCGTGCAGGAGCATCACGGGAAGCACGCTCCTACTTGATTTTAGGTACAACCAAGTCATAATGAGCGACAAGCCAATAGCATATAGCAGGAACCACTCAAGAGGCTGGCCAGCTCCACTCCATCCTGGTGCAAAGTACATTGGAAGATGCCAAGCCACCCACATCGGTGCTATGATGAAACTGGCAACGATTGGGCTATATTTTGTTAACAATCTTGGCAGCGCAAATCCGCGCCATCCTGGCTCCTCATTGCCGCCGTATAAAACCGCAACGAGTACCAACGACACCGGGTACAACACCGGGTATGCATACCAAGGATATGTGTTCGAGAAATCCGCTTGTCCGCCTAACAGAAGATACAAGCCGAACTGAAAGATAGCAATCCCGATTGGTAAGAGGAATGTCGCCAGTAGATACCAGACGATGTTGATCCGCCACCTGAATGTCCTGCGGAGCCAATTCCGCAAACTAGCTTTTCCTTCCACTTTCCAGGTTATGATTATCGCCGAGAGAAACGGGCCATAGCCTCCTAGAAGGATAAGCGGATTATAATCGACATATGGTCCCTCTTGCCCAAACAAAATCACTGGAATCCAAAGGCCCCAGCTAATCGCAAAGGTCAGGATGAAGAAAAACCAGACCTTCCGCGTATCCGACGCCTTTTGGTTGACCAAAACCTTTTCTTCGTCCATTTTTCTCACCTGTGTTGGATATTTAAAGAACCATCCCTCATCCATATACATAGATCGTTGCTCTCCAGTCGAAGTTTATGGATAAAAGGGTTTTTTGGTTGATCGATCGAGGGTAGCAATGGTTGTAAGCGTGAGAATGGCGGAGCCTCGCGAATCGCGGGGTGAAGGAATTGACCAAAGACGAGATCCTGGTTGTTTGGTTAGAGCGGCTTATATGGAAGCCAGGTATCAGTCGAGGTCATGGTTCTGAAGGGAACGACGAGGTTCCTGATGTCGAAGACCACGATCAGGGGAAAGCGGGGGAAGGCCAAGAAGTACGATAGGTTCCTCATCCATGTCCCTTCAGCCATGGCTAAGGATTCACAGTTGCCCTTCAAGCCCGGCCAAGAACTCACCATCACAGTGGACCCCAAGGGCAAAATCGTTCTCAGCGGATAAGGTCGATCGATCGATCAGGGAGGCTCGATCTCCGGTAACTCACCGTACTCGATGTCCACGAACCAGATGTCAGCCTTCAGTGTGATCCTTTCATAGGATTTGTCCTCAGGTATCTCGAAGAGAACCCACCCCTCCGTTGTTCCCCCATTCAGAAGGGTAACGTCTTCGAGGTGATCTGGGATGCTGTAAGCATATATCGTCGCACTGTACTCGAGCTTATTATCAACAACGACGTCGAAGCTGAAAGGACTCACATGGACATCATCGTAGCCATGATTCTCGACCCGGACGTAGAAGCCTGCAAAGACTTTTCCACTTTCTGCCTTGATCGACCCGAATATCGCTTCGGGAGCATTCCAAGTCTTCTGGATCTTCACCGGTGAGGACAGTACGCGCACGTATTTTGCGAGGGTCATCTCTGTGGTTTTTGCCTCTGAAGGAACGGTTTTCGTCGCAGTCTCGACGGAGGTCAAGTATCTAGTAGCTATGAGTGTCTGTATTTCAGTTATAGTCACCGTCTCCGGCGGTGAGGGCGTCTTCTGAATTAGAGTTACCGTCGTCTCGGGAGTCGTCACTCTAGGTTGCGTGGCTACGAATGTCTCCGTCTTTGTGATGGTGCCAGCAGGTGCCACTTGACCGAACGGTATGAAGAGACCGATAACGAGCCCAATGATTAAGGCTACGACCGCTACCACGGCCCCCTTTGCTTGATTCATCCCATTTAGCACCCTTGCTTTCTTTTTGTTCATGTTAGGCCTGGAAACTGCATATAAAACTGACTGTCGTCCTGATGAGTAGTGTTGCGTCCCGATCGATTCATTTGCCGCCAAAAGAGTTATAAAAAATTCTTTCATAGTGTAGTTATGGGGGTAATAGGTTGAGAGGAAGTTTCGTTCTGGGAATAATTGGCGGCATCTTTGCGATCCTCATAGCCTTTGGTGTTGCAATATTCGGGGCATTCTATGGGGCATTCCGTCAGGCATTCTATGGAGAGGCCGGAGCGGCTGAGCAGCTCTATGCTCAAGCTGGCATGGGCATCGTAGCGGGGATACTGGGCATAATTGGCGGTGCTATAGGAAAGAAACTCGGCGGGGCCCTAATGATCATTGCAGGTATCTTGGCCTTGATATCGGCTGGTTTATTCGGAGTCTTGCCGTTCATCCTCTTGCTTGTCGGCGGTATACTTGCACTAAGAGAAAAAGCAGCACCCCCTCCTGTTCGATCGATCCAACCTTTGTGACGGGCCTCGCCACGATCGATCGAAGAGAAGTGGTACACGCACAATTTGTGGCATCTATTGTCACAGCTTTTTGATCAGAGGTCTTAAATATGGAACAACTGTTAATCAATCGATCGAAAGATATGTCAGGCATCTTCGACAAAATAAAGGAGAAGAAGGCTGGTTGGGATCGATCGATCGAGGAGAAGAAGGTCGCGGACATCCAGAAGCAGATAGACAATCTCCTCAAGGACTTCAAGAAGAGCTTCGAGAAGAAGATAGGAAAGATGGGTCTATCAGTCAGTTACCTTACCCTGTCAGGGGCCGACGCAAGACAAAGAAACGCAGGAGTTATCATAGCGAGGTTTAACGACGGGGAAGGATACCCCATAACGGTTGTCCAAACCCACCAGGTCCATGCTCCTTCGGGAGCATTCGAGAAGCAAATAGTGTACCCGGCAGCAATATTGTGGGGTACAATCACTCAGGGCGCGATGCCCTTCACCGTCATTCTCAAGGAAATTGACAAGGGCTTCATGAAGGGCAAGGCGAGGGTGTTTCTGCCTCTGACCTCGTTGCCGCCAAACGAAAAAGAGCTGCTACTTCACCCTGGTCTGCAAGAACCTGTCGTGGCAGCATTGAACGCTGACAAGAAGCTCGTTGACGCCATTAACAGTAGACTCGCGCTCTCCACCTGGATAAAAATATCGAGCAAACGCACGCTGACGATTAGCTGCGGCGACATGGGAGGCAAGTGCGTAATGGTGCCGGCGCAAGACGAGACAGCTGTCTTCCTGAGGACTTATGGTGACTACGGAGACCCTAAAGCAATGTTGGAGATGCTCTCAGGGATTCGCAGACACATCCTAGCTCACGCGCAAACGCAGAGGGTCTCCGGCAAGATCCCTGCCCCCGTCTTCAACGTGATGTACGCGCTGTGCAAGGCGAAGTCTCCAGAGCCCTCAAGCGAGGCCGCGTTCTAGGAGACTCGATCGACGATCGATCGCTCCTCTGTGAGGTTAGACGATCTGAGCACCTTGTAGACTATGTGCCGGTCTAGTCTTATATCATGATCGAGGCAGAGGGAGTTATCAGGGAGCACCTTCCCACAACTGGGCGCCTAGCCAGCGACCGCGGGGATGACAAAGTCCTCTAGGAGGGCCTGGATCCTGTTGAAGTCCTCGGGCGCCCTGCTGGTGGTGACCATGACCAGGTCCAGGTCCGGGACGACGTGGATGAACTGCCCTTTGTAGCCGATGGCCGAGTAGTAGCCTTCGGAGCTCGTCCACCACTGGTAGCTGTAGCCATCCAACAATGTGCCGGCGTGGATATGCTCCGTGGTCGCCTCCTCCACCCACTCGTTGGGGACGATCTGCTCCCCGTCCCACTCGCCTCCGTGGAGGAGGAGGTAGCCGATCTTGGCCATGTCGTGGGGGGTTAGGTAGAGGCTGCTGTAGCCCCAGTTCCTGCCGAGGCTGTCGTTGGTCCAGGCGGACTCAGTGATGCCGAGGGGCTCGAAGAGCTCCTGCCTTGCGTAGTCGAGGGCGCTCATTCCCGTGGCCTCGGTGACGAGGCACGAGAGGAGGTGGGAGACCCCGTTGGTGTACTCGAACTTGGAGCCGGGCTGGAACGCCATCTCCAGGTCAAGCGCGTACTGGAGGGCGTCATCGGCGTCGTGCATCCGATCGAGCCCCTCCCAGTCGTAGAGGTAAGAGTCCCGGGCGTCGAAGCCGGCGGACATCATCAGCATGCTCCTCAGTGTGATCTCATCTTTCCAGGGGCTGGGGTTGGCGTAGGTGTAGCCTGGGAAGAGGTCGTCGAGCCCTTGGTCGAGGTCCGGGGCGATGAGCCCCTCTTCGATGGCGATGCCGATGAGGGTGGAGACGACGCTCTTGGTTACGGAGTAGACATTGTGGGTCTCGCCCTCATCGAAGGGCGGGAAGTAGGCGTCGGAGACGAGGTACCCGTGCCGGATGACAAGCATGCTGTCGGCCCCGATGCCGTTACCCACGACGTGCTCGATCATCCCGTCGGGCAGCTCGGGATCCATCCCCACGGCCTCGGGAGTCGCCGTCCTCCAACCATCAGTGGGCCAATAAGCCTCGATCTCGGTCGCCGGCGGGGGGAGATCCACGCATTCGAAGGAATCGACGTATCCCCTCCACTGGGAGTGCAGCTCCTCAGGTGTGCCCACCTCGGGCAGGGTGACGAGAAAGAGCAGGTAAATCCGCGCGTCCTCCTCGCCGTTCCAGGCCCCGAGTATCCCCTTCTGGGAGACCTCTGCATCGCTCAGCTCGAAGGATTGACAGAGAAGCTCCTGGCCGTCCTTCTCCCCCGTCTCCATCTCTCCCCTCGAGACGATCACCATGCCCCCCTCCTCGGCCCCCTGGAAGGCGCCGTCCAGGGCCGTCGTCAGATCGAAGCCCGCGTCTTCCGGAATCCAGATCACCCCCACCGCCTCGGGGACCTCTTCCCATGTTCCCAGGATGTCTCCGTGAACGGGTCGGGCGTGATCGAAGCCTCCCAGGGTCCCACTGGCTGAGAAGATCATCCCCTCGGGGTGGTCGAGGGAGAAGCCGAAGCCTGTGTAGGTCTCGAAGGACGTCTCGGGGAAGGGTCGGGTGCTCGGCTCGCCCTGGTAACTCGTGTACCACCAGTAGCCCCCTGCGGCTGCTATCAATACGATGGAGACAATTGCGACGGTCTGGACAGTCGTCAGTGCTCTGCTGATTCGAGCTCTCTCCGAGGTCATGGGATTGAAGAGCTAATCCAGCCGATATATACGCTACTCAAGTCCATTGCTGGGGATCATGATAGTTCTTTAGGATCATGATCGTTCTCTAGCTTGAGGGCGTATCGATCGATCGAGAAGGGTGCATGGAGGAGCACTGTGTTCCGGTAGAAATTCACGCCCGAGCGCTGGCTACCATCGGATTTCCCTCAATCTCCCCCGGGCTACCACCGTTCAGGCGCCCTTGGGATTGGTCGCTGGTCAAATTCGCCCCGTGGGGTTCAAGTCCCGGCGGGCCCGCCTTCCACAGGACGATCGATCACGTCTTTCTTGGATGTTTTTGCAGATCTCCTAGACTCTATCATTTGGACGACATCGTTTGTCGCTGGGTCGATGAGGAAGTCGTCTTTCATGCAGTACCAGCCGGCTGCGACGAGGCTCATCTTTCCCCCGCATTGAGGACAGATCCTTCGCTCCTCAACAAGGGTTACCGCGGATGTCACTCCTGGCTTCGTCGAGTATGTGATCTTCAACTTGGAAACCATCAACTTCCCGTAGTATGAAAGGTCCAGCGCGTGTAGCGCAAGGCTCACGGTAGTCATGTCTCGGCCATAGAATCCCATTTCCCCCCGTTCCAGCTCCACGACATCTTCTATCGGGATGTCGATAACCTCTCGGCTGGGCGACTTGACAATGAACAGGTGGTCCCCGTCAAGGAAGATCTCCCCCACGGACCTCTCCTCAGCTATCCAAGCCACGCTTATAGGCCTCCTCTCCCTGATCCTATCCGGTATTCTCACCTCCGCTTCCTCGAAGGGCGTTGGCTGCGGCTCCATCTCTTCTTCGACCACAAAAGGCGTCGGCTCTGCGTATCCGTATCCCTCAGCCTCCAGGTAATCACCTACTTCCGGCTTGTTCAGAAACCTTCGACCAGCAGAGAACGCGACACCATTAAGAATGATTACGAGGATGTCAGAGCCTACCAATTTGTTTACGTCCAGCTGCAGAGCTGCCGAGAAGGCAATCGTTGCCAGAAGCCTGGCTATGCTCACAATCAGACCTAGTCCCAGAGAGACCATGCCCACCTTCCTCACCCATCTCTTAGGCCTCCACAAGCCGTAGGCAAAGGCATACTGTAGGGCAAGGATGACGAACCAGGCCGCTGTGTAGATGACACCAAACACTACAAATAGTCTCAATGCCGGGAGAGCAGCCAAAAACTCAGGGCTGAACGGAGGTCCCATACTCACCACTTCTTCAATTGTTACGTGGATGTCAACCGTGACCGGGATCTCCTTGAGAATCCCGTAGAGGTTCCACGTAGCAAAGAGCGCCAACGCAATAATCGGGGCTTTTCCGTACGGCCTTTCCGGCTTGCCATCCGTTGATGGAGGGGCTCCGGCCATCTAATCACCTTTAACCTGGAACGCTGGTTTTAAAGTCTCAGCCGCTCATTGGAGAGTTCCCTGAATCGATTACTCTTTTTTCTATCAGTCTATGCCTAGAAACCAGATATATAACTGACTGCCATGCCAACGAGTGGCGTTGCACACTCGATCGATCGTCAGCTGTTCGATCCGAGCTTCCACGCGACCGACTAGAATGAAGGCTCCTCCGAGTTCATGGAAGAAGGAAATGACTTCGATCGATCGGTGAATGTTATATACGTAGCTAGGGCAGCAATTCTGGTGCCCATCTTGGGCTCCATGTAGAAATGAGAAGGATCAATCGAAGAAGAGTTGGGAATATGACTGAAGAAGAACCGAGGAAAGAGAAGTCCAATCAGACGATCGCGGCAGCACTGATTGTCGTGATAGTGGTCGTTGCAGCGATAGTTGGCCTTGCGGCTTGGTATCTGCCGCGCGTCGTTCTCTTCCCGACGACGACACGCCTCTCGATTCCGACGGTGCCCAGTTGGACGAGCTGGACCCTTAGCCCGCCCAGCCTAATATCTACCCCTACCATCGTTTGGACGCCTGCAACCGTTGTCTGGACGCCTCTAACAACCATCTGGACGCCCCCGACCGTCACTTGGTCGACACGCACGACCAATACGACGACGACCGATCGAACGAACACCTAGCAGAAACACCGCGCCCCTTCCCCCTCATCA
>JBGVSY010000085.1:0-6912 GCA_041862235.1 Nitrososphaeria archaeon
AGAGAGCAGGGTTCTGAGATCGAGACTGTAAGAGAGGTCCTTAAGGGCTTGGACGCGGAGAAACTCGTGGAGGACGTCATTTCGGGAACCGAGGAAACAACTACTGGCGTTGTTAGACTGAGGGCAATGGCCGCCAAAGGCGTCCTCAAGTACCCGATAATAGCGGTGAACGACGCGCAGAGCAAGAACTTGTTCGACAACCCAGTTGGAACCGGGCAGTCAACGTTGGACGGAATAATGCGCGCCACCAACATCTTGATTGCTGGAAAAGATGTTGTTGTGATCGGCTACGGTCAGGTTGGTTCAGGAATCGCCGAAAGAGCGCGCGGCCTAGGCGCCAAAGTTACCGTGGTTGAAGTTAATCCCGTGAGAGCTCTGAGAGCAGTGATGTTTGGGTACAGGGTTGAGCCTTTGAGCAAAGCCTCAGAGCACGGCGACATCTTCATAACAGCAACGGGAAACATCAACGTAATCCGTGGAGAGCACATGAAGGAGATGAAAGATGGAGCTGTCCTGTGCAACTCAGGACACTTTGACGTCGAGATCTGCAAGCCAGAACTTGAGAAACTGACCGAGAGAAAGGAGAGAATGAACTTCTGCACAGAGAAACACATACTCAAGAACAACAGATCTCTGTATCTTCTGGCCGAGGGAAGGCTGGTGAACCTGGCATGCGGAGAAGGACATCCAAGCGAGATCATGGATCTGTCGTTCGCAATACAGGCGCTGAGCGTTGAATACGCCATCAAGAGCGCCGGAAAGCTCGAAAGGATGGTGATCCCCGTTCCGAAGGATATAGATGAGAGGGTCGCTCATCTCAAACTCGAAACCATGGGAGTACCGATAGATACGCTAACAGAGGAGCAGAGGGAATACCTTGCCTCGTGGACCACAGGCACTGAACAAAGCTAAACAAGTCTTTCAATTAGAAACAGCGATGATCCTCACACGCTCTTGGAGGTTGGTCTGGGCCGAGGGAAGAAATTGATTCAAAGGACATGGCAGACGGAAGTGGAGCAGTCATGCCCACTAAAGCCGAGATAATCTCAATTGGAAACGAACTGCTCATCGGCAAGACGGTGAACACCAATGCAACATGGATAGCCCAACGTCTGACTCATTTCGGCATCGACGTGCGAAGAATACTCGTAATCGGTGACAGCGTCGAGGAGATCTCTTCCTCTCTCAAAGACGCCCTGAAAAGAGGTCCAACAATGATAATCACGACTGGTGGGTTGGGACCGACATACGACGACATGACTCTAGAGGGCGTGGCTCGGGCAGCTGAGGCCCCTTTGAAGGAGAACCAAGAGGCGCTGCAGATGATTAAGGAATCCTACAAACACATCGGCCTCCAGCTGACTGCCGCCAGGATCAAAATGAGCAGAATGCCGCGCGGTGCCAAGCCACTGAGAAACCCTGTAGGGACGGCGCCCGGATGTTTCTTGAGACTCAAGGGAACGTTCATCGTGTCTCTTCCCGGAGTGCCCAAGGAGATGCAGGCGATCTTCGATGAATCGGTCGCCCCTGTTGTGACCGAAGCAAGCAAGGGTAGAGTCTTCGGGGAGGAAGCGTTCGAGGCGAGTGGAATACCCGAGTCTGGCTTGGCTCCTCTCCTAGACGAGGTGAGGGCGCACCATCCCTCGGTGTACTTCAAGTCTCATCCTCGCCGCTCTGAAGGGGAACCTGTCATCGAATTTCATCTGACCTCCACGGGTACTGATAGTTCAGCTGTACATGATGCCCTAGGGCGAGCGGCAGCTGAGCTCAAGGAAATCCTCAGGAAGAAGGGAGCCACAGTCACCCAGGCGACCTGACCGTCGACTCCCATATTTCAGCGCTCATCTGGGACATTTCACAAGTCTAGTTGATCGATCGAAAAGACACAACGACGTCGCCAATCGAGAAAGTCCCATTTAACGAACCTAGGCATCGGTCCACAACTGAAGTTATGAAACGCGAAGGCTAAATGCGACTTTCCTCGGCTGAGAGTCGAGAGCGATATGCCGCAGATCATCGATCTTCCAGACCTAGTGGCAAGTCTACCTGCTGAGAAGAGAAGGCTGGTGACGCGGATCTTTCGCATAAGCGCCGCTACAGGTTCTTTGGTTCCTCCAGAATCAATGCGCAACTGGATCGTAGAGCACTTTGGGCCCACGGAGTTGGTGAAGAGGCAGAGGATACTCAAGGTCACAAACTTGGTCACAATGGAAGGCACCCTCTTCAATGAGTTGAGGGCGAGTAGACCGATGCAGGTAGGAGACAAGTCATACGTAGAACTGAGTCAAGCCATCACCAGTAGTCTGAACGGCCCTTTCTGTCGGCCTAGGGAGATGACGCCTGAAGACATATTCGGGAGAGTTAGGGGCAAGCACTGCATCACAGCGAGCAACGTCGCAAAGTTCGACGTTTTCCATGGGCTCGTTATTTTTGACGAGCACGACCCTCTAAAGTTCACGGAGGAAGAGGTAATCGACTACATTGACACAGCGCTTAGGTGGGCCGCCGAGGTCAACAAAGCCGACCACGACGCCAAGTACTTCTTCTTCATGTGGAATTGCTTGTGGAGGAGCGGGGCCTCCGTAGTGCATGGCCACTTTCAGCTGACAATGAGCCGAGACATGCACTACGGAAGGGTCGAGCATCTCAGAAGAACTGCATCGGCATATGAGCAAAAGTATGGCTCGAGTTACTTCGAGGACCTTTTTGAAGTCCATGATTGCTTGGGCCTGGCAATGAAGAACGGCGAAACCAAGGTTCTATCCTATCTCACCCCGATCAAGGAGAAGGAGGTGTTACTGATCGCAGATAGCTTAGATCGGTCTTTCAAGAAAACGGTGTACAAGGTGATCAGGGGCCTCGTTGACACCCTAGGAACAGTTAGCTTCAATCTTGCGGCATACATACCTCCGATGTCGTCGACGAATGAGGATTGGACGGGCTTCCCCGTCATGGCTAGGATAGTAGATAGGGGTGACCCATCAATCCGGACGGCGGACATAGGAGCCATGGAGCTCTACGCAAGTAGTGTTGTCTCAAGTGATCCATTCAGGATTGCGGAATCCCTCAGAGCATACGTCGATCGATCGTAAGGCATAAAGCCACCTGGACAGTGACTTCTCCTGAGTAGCGATGGCCTCGGAAGAGCGTTTGCGTGAAAGCATCCTTCAGAGCGATGTCGTCGAGACGATCAGGAACCTCACGGATCAATCTTTCGATAGACTCATGCACATAACGAGAGACTTGATGGAGGCGCGGCAACTCACCCCAGACATCGACACCCAAACTCAGTCAACTATCTTGGACGTCTTGTTTGAACTGTACTTCAGAGACATGGAGCGAAAGAGGGACGCATGGAAAGAGCTCTTCCTATGACAACTCCGTCTCGGTTTCAAGCAAGGTTCAACTAGAGTGTCTACACTGTTGCCACGGTCGATCGAATCAAAACTGATACTCCGGAAGTGGCCGCCGTGGAACTCTCGGAGCGAGCACCCTGAAAGGTATGGCTATGATGAACCCGGCTAGGAAGCCGCCTATGTGTGCCCAGTAGGCTACGTTTCCGCCAAAGGGATCGACAATCGCGGGAAGCAGCTGAAAGATGAACCAGAACCCTATGAAGAAGATGGCGCGGATCCGAGCTGTCGTTGCTATGTAGCCGAGGAAGACAAGCGAAACGACCCTTGCAGTGGGGTAGAGAAGGATGTATGCTCCTAGCACACCTGCGATTGCCCCTGACGCCCCTATGGCCGGGATCAAAGCCGGGTTGACACGTGGGTCCAGGGGCAGCCCCTCAGCCGGTTGAGCCACCATCCATGAATTGGCTAGAGCGCCGCATGCGCCGAAACCAAGGTAGAGCACAAGGTATTTGATGTGGCCGAAACGGTCCTCTACGTTGTCGCCGAACACGAAGAGAAAGAGCATGTTGCCGACGATGTGCAGAATGCCGGCGTGCATGAACATCGACGTGACGATCGTCACCCAGGGCCATGGAAAACCAAGGGGACGATTCAGGTAGTACGATGCCGCAGTTGACTCTCCGGAGACGATGTCAAGCGGAATAGTGCCAAATCTCACGACATCGATCCAAGATTGCTCCGAGTTGAAGAGCAGACCTTGCGTGAGCTGCCAAGCGAAGACCAGCACGTTTATGACTATCAGGGTCCAGGTTATGACCGGTCGAGTTCGGCTCTTGTTCTCATCGTAGAGAGGCAGCACGATCGGTCCCCACTCCGACGCACAGAAAGTCTTCCTCGGTCCCTATTATCGCTAGTGCTTAGATCGATAGCTAGACGGTCCTCTTAGTAGATGAGGCCTGAGCAACTGGAGGTGCTGATCCAAGGAGTGGTTCTGCCTTACATCGATTGCAAAGTGGCAGTTGCAGCAATAGGCCAAGTAGCGGCCGTATGTCTTTATCCAAGTGACCTCAACCATCTTTCGGCAGTAGCCACACTGCATCGATCCAGGCAGCTTCACGACGCATCATCGGGTGTTCACGACAGATAAGCGAGAGAGCTGAGTGAAAGTATCTGAGTGCGTAAATTTCGGGGGGCCCAGAGGACTCGCAATTTGACTTCGGGCCTTTAGGTGAGAGTTTATTTCGTTGTTAGAGGCTTGCGGGTTCATCGGGGGGCGTGAGGGGTCGACGCCGGATGAGGTATAGGCTCGTTGTCTTCGACATGGACGGCACCCTGGTCGAGGAGAGAAGCAGCTGGTGGAAGCTTCACGAATACTTCGGAACAACAGAGGGTGCCGTCAAGAATGCGGAAGACTTCGAAAGAGGGGTCATCAATTACGAGCAGTGGATGATCAGGGACCTCGCTCTGTGGGGGACTGATGCAAACATCGACGTCATAGACAAGGTTCTGTCAAATTACGTTCTTGCGAAGAACGCGAAGCTCGTTGTGAGGGAGCTTCAGAAGAAAGGATACGAGACAGCGATAGCCACCTCTGGTCTCAAGGTGCTCGCCGACAGAGTAGGAAAGGACCTAGGCATCAGGCACGTCGTAGCGAACGAACTGCTATTCGATGATGAAGGATATCTCACGGGTGAAGTGGTGGCGAGCGTAGACCCGAGAAAGAAACACGAAGCCTTGAACCCGCTCCTCGAACTTCTGGGTGTGTCGCTGGGCGAGTGCGTGGCGGTAGGAGACAGCTCCTACGACAGAGAGATTCTGAGAAACTGCGGCCTAGGAATTGCCTTGGGCTCGGGTGAAGGCTTACGAGATGTCGCTCAAGTCGTGATCGATGATCTCATCGAGCTCCTGCGGATACTCTGAAAGGCTCAAGAAGCAGTTTGTGTGTCGACGAGAAGTGATGTCAACGCACTTCGGAGTCCGAGTGCTTCCGGGCATAGGACCGCTTGTCGATGAGGGGTATGAGCTGGGTGATGTCTCGCAGCAAGAAGTCTGGGTGTTCACCTTCGAGTTGGTCAAAACTCGAGGCCCCAGAGGCGACTCCTGCCGTTCTCATTCCAGCGGACTTTCCAGCGGCCATGTCGTAGACGCTGTCTCCGACGACGAGGATGCTTGATGGTTGCAGCCCCATCATTCGCGCTGCCAGAAGGAGTATATCTGGAGCTGGCTTTCCGCGTCTCACCTCATCCATGGAGACGTAGACATCGACCAGGCGGATCAAGCGAAACCGCTTCAACAATCTCTCAACAGTTAGGCGGGGATTGGATGAACAGACGGCGATCTTCATTCCCTTGCCCTTAAGAGCTGACAGAGTTTTCCTGGCTCCGGGGATGGCCTCAGCGCTCTCGTACCCCATCTCTAGGAACAGGTGGTCTTTTCTCTCGGCCACTGTCCTCGCGTTTCGCTTTATTCTGCTAGGAAGCAGAATTTGTGCTATGTCCTCTGAGGTCTTTCCAAACTCTCTCCGGATCTCACGGTGGCTCTTCTTCACACCTGACTCGGACAGAGCCTGTTTCCAGGCTGCGATGTGGCCTTGTGAAGTGTCCACCAGAGTTCCATCCAGGTCAAATATGACAGCTTGAACCATCCTTCCCCTCATCTCGCCAGCGAGATTCAACTGCGGCAGCCTTGACATACAAATCCTTCGTCAATGAACAGGGCTAGGCGCTTTGATGAAGTCTACGCTGGACACCCTGCAATGGGGGAAAGCTAACTCTCAAGAAATATAAGCTGAGCTCGAAGCCGACTCTTAGATCGCTTTGACGATTCTTGTAACGGGAGGCCTTGGGTTCATTGGGTCACGGCTCACCAGAGAGCTGGTCGCGCGGGAAGAGGAGGTAGTGGTGTTGGACATTTCATCGGACACATCACGACTATCCGATCTTGTCGATAGAGTGAAGCTCGTGCAGGCAGATGTCTCGGATCTCTCTGAAGTCCTCAGCGTGGTAAAGGAGAACGGTGTTCGGCGAATCTTCCACTTGGCGGCTTTGCTGACTCTAGACTGCGCAGCCAACCCTGTGGGAGCCTACAAGACCAATGTAGAGGGAACCGTGAATATCCTCGAGGTTGCAAGACTTATGGATGTCGAGGAAGTCGTCTTCCCCAGCACCAGAACAGTTTTCGGAACCTGGTGTTCCGATCCATTGGAGGACGATTCCCCGAAAGATCCGACGTCTTTGTATGGAGCCACGAAGCTTCTGTGCGAGTTCTACGGCTATCAATACTGGAAGACGTATCGGGTTGACTTCCGCGCCGCGCGCCTGGTAATGGTCTTTGGACCGGGAAGAAGAACGGGGGGAAGCGCATTCGGAAGCCGACTGATCGAAGACCCATTTCTCGGGAAGGCCGCAAACGTTCCTTACGATGCAATGGAAAGAACGGACTGGCTCTTTGTCCAAGATGCGGTCAAAGCTCTTCTCATGATGAGCGAAGCCTCGCTGAGTGATAGGAGAATATACAATATCAACGGAGAAAATCACACACTGGCTGAGGTAGCCGA
>JBGVSY010000086.1:0-13196 GCA_041862235.1 Nitrososphaeria archaeon
AGAGAAGCAGCTCTCGACTGTGAAAGGACTGCCATACATATTGCAAGGCGAGAGCGGAGACAATAACGCGCGTGGTTGATTGCATTGAATTGGAACCTTCCCTAGGACACTTGTTCTCTTTCCCCGCGCTCTGTTAGGCCTGAATAGGGTCGATCCATGACGGTTTGGCTGTGGGATATCTCTTAGGAAATGGGCCGAGTGTATAATTCACGACGCGTCGATCCATGAAGCACAAGTGTTTGTGGACCGGGCGGGATTTGAACCCGCGACCTCTCGGGCTCTTGGCCAGAGCTTGCAAGCCGAGTGCGCCTCCAGGCTGCGCTACCGGCCCTCAAATGGGGATGGTCTTGACACGATGATTTATAGCTTTAAGAAAATGACGGCTGCTACTCCTGATCGATTGCTGTCATCGTCGCTCACACGCCGTCTTTTGCCTTCACATTCCTGTCGGTCGACAGACGCGTGTTCAAACGTTGTCGATAAAGTCAGATATGCCGGCTCTCCTAGCGCCTTTTTTGGTCATCTGTTCAATCGCTTCTTCGCTATCCCTTGGCTTCAGGTTTACGCCTCGCGATGCATCCTCCAGCAGCACCACTTCGAATCCCGCCTTTAGAGCATCAAGAACAGTATTCTTCACACAGTAGTCGGTTGCCAGACCCCCAACGAAGACGCGGTTCACACCTCTCTCTTTCAGAAGTGTCTCTAAGTCGGTTCCCTCAAAACCAGAATACGCCTCACTATCAGGGTTCGCTCCCTTCGACATAACCATGGTTCCTTTAGGTAATTTGAGATCGGGATGGAACTCGGCTCCATCTGTTCCCTGAACGCAGTGGGGGGGCCATATACCGCCTCTCAATCTAAAAGATATGTGGTTGCTTGGATGCCAATCGCGGGTGGCGTAGATAGCTGCCCCCGCTTGGCTGAAAAGCTCGATGTACTTGTTCAGTACGGGGACAACCTTATCCCCGTCAGGGACCGCGAGGGCTCCCCCTGAACAGAAGTCCTTCAGAACATCCACAACTATCAGCGCTGACCTCTTATCAATCTTGAACATGACTCACCCAGACTTCGCTACGGGTCAAACCCTCCAGCATGAAAGGTTTTCCCAACTGGTCAATAAACCAGTCCCGGCCCGACGCGGATCAACCGCTGGAGGCCGTCGACACACTCCGGCGAACTTCTCAGACTATTCGCTCAATCCTCCTTTTCCAGCTTGACTATCATCTCCACTTCGACCGGTATATTCACCGGCAGAACGTTCACCCCTATTGCTGATCTGGCATGTCTTCCTTTTTCTCCGAAAATCTTCACCAAGAGATCAGACGCCCCGTTAAGCACCCGCGACTGCTCCGTGAAGCCCTCAGCGCTACTGACAAATCCTAGCACTTTTACAACCCTATCAACATAGTCGAGAGATCCCGCTTCACCATTAATAGCTGCTAGACAGTTCAGTGCACATATCCTTGCCGCTTCATACCCCTGCTCCAGCGTGAGCTCCTCACCCAGCCTCCCAGTATATTTCGGCCTTCCATCGACAAGGGGGCCCTGACCCGACGAAAACACAAATGCACCGACCTTGACCGCCGGTACATACGACGCAATCGGCTTCTGGACAGGAGGGAGTTGCAATCCTAATTCCCTGAGTCTTTTCTCCACTCTCATTGCACTTCACAACCCCATCACGTAGAAACCAGATATATGTCTTTGAGCGACCAGATCGACCGCTAGATATATAAGATTAGATCTTGACGATTAAGCGGCTATAGAAAAAGAAGAAACCCGGTGCCGGTCCTTATCTTGACTCTGTTATGTCTTGATCGAGCGATTTTTGCCTACAGGCTACGATCAGCGAATTCCTGAAGAACAGACAGACTCACGAGGAAATTCCTTTATATCAAGAAGCTCGGATGAGGAAGGATGCATATATGTGGAGAACGATCAACTCTCAAGAAATCCCCTTCACACCATACAAGAAAGGCAAAGCCAACATCAAACGCGTCTTTACCGATAAAGCCGGGTGCAAACGATTCACGGGCTTCGGCCTACTAGAAATCCCTCCAGGTGGAACCTTCCCCACTCACACCCATCCAGAAAGAGAAGAAATCTACTACGTCATAGACGGAGCAGGTCACGTGCTGATTGAAGACAAAAAGATCAAAGCGAAGAAAGGGCTAAGCCTCTATGTCTCAGGAGACATCCCACACGGAATAGAAAACCCAACCGACAAACCGCTTTTGGTCCTCTTTGTACATTCAATGGTATGATCGCGGCTTCCCTTCCCTGATGATCCAATACAATCGATGAAGACCTACACGACGAAGTTTTAGCCGACCGAATTCTCGCGCACCGATCGATAGTAAGCGTTCAGGGCGCTGGGGGGCAAGCTAAGAGACTGTATGCAGGTTGAATGGGCGTGTGAGAATGGTTCTAGTGAGGGAAGCTGGACGTTAGACGTGTTGCTGTCGGCCTGAGTCAGGAACTTTTTGAGGAGTCCAAGGGCTTTGCCGAGATGGAGTATTACCTTATCGGGGGTCGGATGACGGAAAAACTGACCTTGTGCGTTGATTTGGCACCTGAGAACGTGGGGTCTGCTAGTGGTTTGAAGTCCCCTGTGTCTTCGTCGTCGAGCATTAGTGAAGGACTGTGGTAAGGGCACCGGTTCTTTGGCAGTCACATGGACGCGTCAGAGAGTCGATTTGTTCTTCTGGGAATGCTTTGACTCGTTTCTTTGTCGCTTGTTGCGTTGCCTTGAACCGTTCTTTTGAAGCCGCACCATCGATCAAAAGGCAGGGTTCGGGGGCTGCATAGGCGTAGTTACAAGGCTTTGGAGTCATGTCAGAGTTTTAACCTGTTTGTTTCTCGATGTGTCTGGAGCGCAGTTGCTTGCGGTGGTTGTCACTCATTGAAGTGAAAGTGGAGCAGCATTTTCGACTGACGTGGGCAAGCGAGGCGTCGGCCCGCGTATCGCGGACTGTAGAGAGGCCTCTTTATTGCAATTTTGACTACAAAAAGACGTGTAGGCAAGCCTAGTTTTTCTCGGTGAACTGAGACAAGACCAGGAATGCACTGGCGCGTTTTCGCGAGATCTAGTTCAGGGCTAGGTTGGGGAAAAGCGCGTAGCACCTGCAGTAGGCTGCGTTTTTTGTCGTTGATTCTTCGCCGGGGTAGGTGGACTGTTGATGTGGGGCTGCACGAGGTTTAGGGATCAGGGGACCGACGTTGAGAAAATATAGGACTTTTTGACGCATTCTGAATCGCGCCGCGAAGGCCCAAGGATACCAGGCCTCCTTTGTGGGTTATTTTCTAGATGTGTGACTGATGGGATAGGTGCTAGGCGTCAGCCGAAAAATCGACGCTGGGCTTTGTTTAAAGTGGTCCGCTCGATTGTTGATGAGATCGGAGGTGAGTTCTCGAGAACAACCATGAGTGGTCTTTTCCTGTCGTCGTCGAGGACCATTTGACCGAGGGGCGCCCAAACCTGTTTTGTAGCATGAAAGATCGGTTGCTAGAGATAGCCGCGCATCGTGTTTTGTGTTGCTGCTGACCTGGTGCTTTTGGAGTTTTGTGTCACCGTTAGGTTGGAGCCCTGAGAAGGCCTGCCTGTAAGCGCAGGTGACTAGAGAAACGGCTTATAGAGGCTGGCCGTGCGCCGTGTTTTTGTGCTCTTGCCAGAGCAGAACTGTGGTGAATGTCTGTCAGGAGTGGAGTCACTCAGCTCGGACCGACGGTTCAGCAGATCGATCGATCGATCGACGGTTCAGCAGAGGTGTGTTGCAATGACGTCGGCGAATAGCTTTGACACCTGAGGAACCGGAGGCAGAAATACATGAGAGAGTCGTTCGTGGGAACAGCGTGTGCTGGCTGAAGTACTCGACTGGGTGAGAATGCGCGCGTGATATCAAGCTAGAGAGCGGGATCTGGCGTTGAAGCAATAGGCGAAGATCAGTTATTGCTACATGAGACTTATGGGATCTGACGGGTTTGAACTGTGTCTCGATGTGTTGTCCGACAATTGTTTGAGGTGATTGGGCATGGGTGTTGTCGGGTGGATGTCAGGCAGTTGTACGCTTTTGTGAGGTGTTGATTTCTCTCATCACGGGGGCGGGCGGGATTAAGGTAATGTGATGTTGCAATGAGGATCCGCAGTGAGTTTTGCTTGCATGAGAAGTTGGGATGCGTTGGTAGGCCCATTGAGTCTGGGCAGGAATATAGATGTTGTTCATGCGAACCATGTAGTGGTATGTGCTGTGCCAGAATTTGGAATTTGATTAGATGCGCACTCCTGGGGTTTGGGCGAGTTAGGATAGGCCTTCGCAAGGGTTTTTCCCAGTTCAAGAACTGCACGGACTGATTTCTGGCGAGTGCTGCCAAATAAGGGCGTCCAGTGTGTAAAACGAACTTGACATCGCTGACTTGCTGCTTGTATGAAGACCGTGATGTCAGTTTGCGGCGATGGACCGGTCGGTTACGGCTAGGGGCGTGAGAGGGCGCGGTTGACCTTTTGGCTGAAGTGTCACAGATGCTCAAATGGGACAGACCCCGCCAAGGGGAGCCGTTTCCGTCGGGGCACTAGATATGTAGGAGAGAAGGGTGAACTCTCAAGCTGAGACTCGGTATGAGGACTGACGAAACTGGACGTATGCGCCGGATGAGCTAACAGCGACACTCCTACAAACCGCTTCCTAGACATATGTGAAAATACGTCTGTGACTGGTTTGCTCACCTTGGTAGCACAGGTGATCGATCAAAGTGACAAAAGCAGTAGTAAACGATATAGTGAAAATCGATCGATGCGGGCGAACAGAGGGCCAAAGACACTGTGCTGGGTCGGGGTTGTGTTACACACTTTCGATAGACCGCACACCCCTTTCCAACATTTTAGGTAGGTGTCGGCGTAGGTTTTCCGCGTTTTTCGAACCTAGATAGTAGATTCTGTAGGGTAGGTCACTCACAGTCACTACAAGCAAGAGTACTTTCGCCATTCAACCAGACTGAATATCTTGCTAGCGAGTGAACCGTGTTGGTCACTTGGAGTGTACTTGCACGATTTCGAGGGGGAAGAGCCCCTTGGGTTCATGTTTCTTGGCGATCGCTGTTGCTTCTTCATGCGTCAGTCAATCACGGCTTTGAGTGTAGAGATGATAGTGCCGATGTTTTTGAAGACTAGAGTTGAAAAGGCCATCCGCCTATACGTAGGGTACAGAACCACAAATACTGAGGGGGAATAGAGTCGGAGGAGTCGCGGAGGAGAATGGCTTGGTGAGAGTTCCTACTCTGTGAAGCCTAAGGACGGGTTGCGTTCCTCTTTTCTTCTTGTATCTGGCTCCTCTTCTCACAAAGCCCTGGGCTTAGCACGCGCAGCGATGGGAAAAGCGCAGATTTTTGCTGAACGTGGAGATACTCGTTCTTATGGTTGCGGTTGGCGGCGGCGTTTTTGTTATCGCGGTAGCGACCAGTGGAAGCGAGTCCGAAATGGTCCCTATGTGAATGTTGTGCTTGAGTGATTAGGAGAAAGGGAAGTCGGAGAGGCTGGAGAGTAGGGATCTGGTAGGCTGGCTGAATGATTTGAAGCTGATCGGTAGATGTAGAGATGATCTTGCAAATGATTGCACTGACCTTAGAAGAGGAAATCATGAGTGTGTTGACGTTCAATCGTGAATACATCCAGTCTCCAATCCCTGGTTTGAACGTTTCGGAAGGGTGGGAAGAGCTGAATCATCTTTTTTGCTTGTTGTCGGGGTGTTATACAACAGTATCCTTCAATGTCAATACGTGGTTTTGTTGATTTAACGGCATTTTGGCTGCGTTGATCGGTCTTCTCAACCGGCGTAGGGCTTGGGTTTAGGCTTGAAGACGGTAAAAAGATGGAGCGGCAGCATGATTTGGGCGGAAAGAGGTGTTGAATACAGCGGAGGCAGGCAAAATCACGCTGCATTGCCCCTTTGGGGCTCATGACAACTAACCTTTTCACGGTGTCGTGGGTGAGACGATTTCAGTTGAAAACGGCTGAATTGTTAGCAGCTCCATGGAATACGATCGCTGAGAAACAAGTTGACGGGGAAATCGATCGATCGCTTAGGTGTAACAGTTCTACTAGGGCTTCAAGACCACTCTGAGACACTCCTTGCTGTCCACCGTATTCAAGGCCTTGTGGAAATCGGTGAGGTTGAAGTAATGCGTGATTGTTTTGTCAGCATCAATCGCCCCGGCTTGGAGCATCTTTAGCGCCGCTGTATAGTCTTTGGGCGAACATCCCCAACTTCCAAGGATTGATACGTGGTGCTGCAACACAAGTCTCAGGTCTAGGTCAAGCGGAGGCTGTGGAACGTCTCTGAAGTCCCCGATGACGCATATCCTCCCACTTGGTCTGACCAGCGTTGTTGCCTCCTTGACAGCTGGAGTTGACGCCGCGGCCACTAGGACCAGGTCAGCTCCGAGGCCTCCGGTCAAGTCTCTGATGGCGCCTTGAATGTCCTCTCTACGGGAGTTTAAGGTATGGTCGGCCCCGAGGGATTCTGCCTTCTCCAAGCGGCAGTCGTGGTGACCACTCACCAATATCTGACAGGCCCCCATGCGCCTCGCGAGCTGAGCTGAGATCAGACCCATGGGGCCGTCTCCCAAGACTAGCAAGGTTTCACCGGGCGTGATTCGACCTTCATTTAGAGCCCTTAGACAGCAAGCTGTGGGTTCTATTAGCGTTCCATGCTCTGAAGACATACCGGGTGGAAGATGTAAGACTGATTTCTTGACTAGTTCGGGGATCACTCGGATGTGTTGAGCGAAGCCTCCAGGGTCGACGTTAGTCTTCCTGTATTGTTCGCAGAGCGGTTCCTGCTCGGAGAGGCAGTAAGGGCACGCCCCACAGGGAGCGTGGTGAAACACCCCAACCTTGTCGCCTGGCTGGAACTTGTCTACCCCTGACCCTACCTTCTCAACTTCACCCGCGATCTCATGCCCCAACACAGCCCCTGGTTTGGCTCTGCCGTATTTGGCTCTCGCCACGTCGGTTGAGCAGAGGCCGCATCCGATGACATTGACCAGCATCTCACCGGCACCTATCTGAGGAACAGGAACCTCCTCGACCCTGAACTCTTGGTCGCCGTGATACACAGCTGCTTTCATGACGTAGCTCGTTGGCAGCTATCAGTGTGGCAGTATATATTTTGACAGCGGAGGTGCTTGGCGTCTGTAGCGCTATCGATCGATCTTCGATAGCTGGCTTCACCTAACAATGTTGGAAGACAACTATTTCGAACATCTGCAGGGAGAAGTGGCGCATTTGGGGCAACCCGCTCCATATCTCCTTCTTGCAGCTTCTTCCAAATTCACATCCGCGAGGTTGCAGAGGCTAGAGAGCCAAGCCAGAACATCCGCTGCTTCCTCCTCAATTTCTTCCTTTTTACCTCCCACCATAGCGTCGCCAAGTTCTGCGACCTCCTCGAGCAGCCATATGTAGGTCCTCCAGAGCCCCCTAGAAGCATCCCTCTCAAAATATGTCTCACGCATCTTAGCCTGAAACTCGTTGAGCATCATGACCTCAAAGATTCCTCCAGTGATTGCTGGCCTACACCCGAAAGGTTCCAAGTAAAAGGCCTTTTTTCCCTGATCTTGACAGCGATTCCTCGGTCTTCCATTTTCCTCAGATGCCTCCTTACAGTCCTGTCGCATCTCGGGAGGACACTCGAAATCTCAGAGACACGTGCCGGCCCCTCAATCATCAACACCCTGATTATTCCAGATCTGGTTTCCAGTCCTCGTCCAGTGTTTCTCATCCCTGATAGATATGCTCTGGCGTCAATCGCTCCCCTCGGTCTTCTCGCCATGATCGATCAATTTGACTGGGTGTTTACAATATATAGTTAGAGCACCTTTTGTCAGTCACAGAAAGATCAGGAGGCAGAAGGCAAGTTCTGCCCCCCTGAGTGTTAGGGGTCGCCAGATTCAATGGATCGATCGCAATCCATCCGCGAGACAGCCTGATTGAGTCTGCAGGACACGTCAACGCGACCAAAGACTCATGGCCCCGTAGTGATAGCCGTAATACCATTCGCGTGCTACACCTCGCGGCCCGAGATGCAGGTCAACAATTAAGGACTTGCCTTCCCCGAGGTTTAGGCCTTGATCGATAACAATAAGTACGGGCGCCCCGACGCCACGTCACCATGGGAGACAGAAGAATCGTACTCGTAGCTCACGACGCCAAGAAGGCCGACATGGTTGAGTGGGCTGCATTCAACAAGGAGACCTTGAGAAACTTCAAGATCTGTGCTACAGAAGGAACCGGCAAAGAAATCGTCCGAAGGGTAGGATTGGAGGTGATCCTTCTTCTCGCTGGCTCACATGGAGGAGACGCCCAGGTTGGAGCCATGATCGCAGAAGGCAAAGTTGACCTCGCAGTATTTCTCTGGGATCCCTTGACATCTCAACCACATGATGTTGACGTGAAGGCTCTGCTCCGGCTAGCGGTCTTACACGATATTCCAATCGCTTGTAACCGATCGACCGCAGACTTTCTCATATCCTCTCCTCTTCTCAGAGATCTTGAGCGTTACAAACAAGACCGAGAGAAAAAAGTTGGTCGATTGCAAGAGTTAAACAGATCCTAAGTGGGATAACAACTTACTTCTCGGGTAGTCTCGAGCGAGGGCGGCTTGAAGGGTTAAGGAGCGAGCGATGTAAGGCGGCGTTCAACTAACCATGCACTTTCTCAATATTGTTGACCAATCATCCTTGCACAAAGTCTTCCAGAGAAACCTGTATTCTACCTTCCTCGAAGAGTTTTTTCACTTGCTTTTCTTCAGCAAACGTGGCGCGTATGTTCTCGAGAGTCAGCTCGAGTCGGTCGCGAGTGTATTGGTTCACGACATACTTCTCAAGGTCTTCTAAGGCTAGCTTGACATATTTCTCGATGTTCCCTCGGTAGACTGTTTGCGCCAGCTCTCCTTCGCACCTGTCGCAGAAATGAGTCATCGGAAGGCGCCTGAACTTCTTGTTGCATTTCTTACATCTGAAGCTCTGCGTGAAGAAAGCGCGTAAATTCCCGACAATATCCGGCAAAACATGGCTGAGCAGAACTTTCTCGGCCACGACATGTATGTCGACGCTTGACAATTTGTCAGATAGAGCTAATTGATGGACTATTTTGTCGTGCATGCTGGAGAGTTTCTTGTATATAGATTGTTTTGCTTCACCTACGAGGTTTGACTGTGGGTGGGTGAAGCTCATGCCTACGTATTCGCCACCCGAAAAAAGCGCGTTGCGGACAAGAGAGATTACAGGGTAGACCATGTTGGCCGGCTCGGCTTGAAGGGCCCTTTCATAGAATTCTATGGGGTAGTTCGAGGTAACATCTAGGTTGTGCGCTTGTTCATCCACCTCCGCCGGGTTGACCGTCGCGGTGATCAGCAAGGGAGAGTCCATCTTCCCTCCTATCCTGTCAGGAAGGTAGAGCTCAGAGAAATTGATCAACACGTCGAGGAGCAGCATGATCGCGTCTTCGTCGCCATCACAGTCTCTTCTCTTGGCTGCGTGCCAGATCGGGTGGGCTAGACACACCTCGGCGTCGATGAACCCTATGATTCTTCCGACAACTCCAACATAGGTGTGAGGCGATAGACCTACGACGAGACAGCCTATCATGTCTTGCAACTCGCGGAAATTGTAGTAGGGCTCTAAGCCACAGATGAACCGTAGCACGTTGTCCACGAAGATGGAGGCTCTCAACAAGTACTCAGCAGCTGATGTCGATGTAACGATGTCCTGGATCTTGAGTTCGCACATTTGGTGATCGTTTATCAGTGGAAAGCCCTGGGCATCATATGTGTACCCCAATTCACGGAGGCGCTGGACTGACACTCCTATTTCCTTTGGAGTGAAATGTGTCATCGGCGCGTTTGTCGAGTCAAATCTCACAGTGCCATCCTTGTAGACATAGAGGCCGTGGCGGGCTCTGAGGAATCCCTTCTCCAACATTTCAGGACATTTCGTCCGGCTGGTCAATCCTCTTACTCCCTTAATGCGGCGTGGAAGTTCCATGTGCAGCTTTCCCTGGACTTTCTTGAACTCTTCGTCTAGATTCAACTCGATCTTACGTGAGAAGCTAATCTTGGAGTTGCATCTGGGGCAGGAGTCTTGCTGCGGGTTACTCACCGTCTCGCCGCAGCGCGGACATATTCCAGCTATGTGGGTGGGTGCGCCGCATTTTTCGCATCGAGTCCTCCAAGTCGGTGATTCGCACTGAACGCACTTCCTCGTCGTCAGCTCGACGCTCAGCTTCTTATTCTTCGCAGCCACCATGTCTCTGCTGGGGCCTCCTTCCACGCCCACGGGGAAAAGGATATGGACAGGGGGATTCATCATTCGGGGACCAACCTTTTCAGGCCGTCCCATTCTTGTCCCAACAAAGCTTTCTCCCTTCTTTCTCAGACTTATGCCGGATATTTGCTGGATCAGTGACATAGAATCAGCTGACCCACCCTTATCGGGGACAACTTTTCTGTGAGGTTGGAGACACCCCATCAAGACCCGTAGATTCTCCGTGCTTAACAAAAGGCTCTCACCCTGGACCTTGTGCTCCAACAATATCCGGGTTAGTGCTGCCTTGGCTTCGGCGTCGAAGGGGAGGAACGCTTGATTAGTGTCGAAGCGAACTTGACGCAAGGCGTCTCTCAGCCAAGTTCTCAAGTGCAGAACGTCCTCCGGCCCTAATCTTTCCCAAAAGGCTAGGTGACGAGGATGAAGCGGAACACCTAGAAGGGAGCTGATTCTCATCGCCTGTGCCGCGGTTGGCGTATAGTGAAATGGGTGGCGAACAAAAGAGTTCAAGAGAGAGGAGTCTATGGCTAACGCCACACCCTTCTCAGACGATGATTCTTCGAGGGCAGCTTCCAGTTCTTGGGCCCACCACTCCTCGCAATACCCCGGAGGACGTAGGACCTCGTTGTTGTCCATGAAGTCTCCGAAAGAAACGAGTATATCTCCTAGGAAGAGGACCTCAGATATCTTTGCGCGGATCTCTTCGAAGATGTCTTTCGAGGACACCCGGACGACGGAGCCGTCCGAGGTCAGGACGACTGAGGGCTCGATCGAGTCAACAGGGGTGACTGTTCCTCCCTTTCCTGGGTACTCGGTCTTGAGCTGTGTGCCTGTCACTAGGTAGTTTTGCAGTACTTCCATTGTGAGAGGATGGAGTCCGAGGGTGGCTAGGCCGGATGCTTTCGAGCGTCCATACCTCAGCCTGAATCCTCCAAAGGCATGGGGGAAGGAGAAGACAGGGCGGCCGCCGATGATTTCTTCCAAGTACCCTGCCTTGCTGGATTCCTCTCTCTTCTTGGTCCAATCCTTCGCTATTTCCTGAAGCCAGTCCCAGCCGGATATGCTCATGTCTTTAACGATCTTTCGAACTTTCTTCGCCCTCCCGATTATGCCATCATTTAAAACTCGAAGTGCCCCTCCACGGAGGAAATCGGTCTCGATCCTCGGAAGGTTTCGGAACGATGGAACGATGATCTTATTCGTGGGAACACCTGTTATTTCCACTGGAATGTTGCGAAGCGCCCAATCGACAGTTCTCTCAGAGATTGAGTACTGGAAACGAGAGACGTTCCTGGTGTAAGTTCGAAGCTCCTCGATGAAGCGCCTAACCTCATCGTCGGTGGGCTTGTATCTCGCCAACCCGAATATCCTACGGATATAGTCAGCTAGGACAACTACAGCGGCTAGCTCTGTCCCACCCGCCGCCCTTATTGGCCCTGCGAAGTAGACAGCCAGATACCTGGATCCATCGAGATTCTTCTTTATCCTTACGTCGGAGATGCCCTCTGAAGGTGCCGCGGTGATACATGGAGGCGTCAGAACGGCTAGAGCCGTGGTTAACGCCTGTTTTATCACCCTTTCATCTGAATCTTTGCCCAGAGAACTATAGACTATCTCTTCTGCAAGCTTGAAGGCTAGGAGCTTCCTCCCCAGCTTCATCTGAAGGTTTCTTATCTTCTCCGCTATGCCTTTGGGTCCGACGAGGAGCTCAACCCTCTCAGCCAAATCATCAGCGAAAACAGGCTCCACCTCAGGAGTGGGAGAACCTGTGCGTTGACGCGCCTTTTCAGCAACCTCCTGCTGCTTCTGAATCTCTTTCAGTATTGTGCCGAAGTAGTCAACGACAGTCGGCGGGAGGCTCATAACATCTCTCTCCCTAGCCCCGCCGTATAATGGTTATGTCTTCTCAGCCCAGAGAACAGTAGGGTGAAGAGGAGGCAGAGCACACCGTCATCCTTCGCGGAACTTTCCTCCCTTGTTATTGGCTTGAGTTCAGTCCTGTCTTCGCTCCACCACGATGGTGCACTTGGTCGCGAGGGCAGCGATTGCTCCGAGGGCGGCTAGCCAGGGGGCTATGAGCGCGCCTATTACGCCCAGGGTTACTGGAATTTCCATCAGAGTCTTTCCTTCTTCGTCCTTCACGATTATTCTTCTAACGTTTCCTTCATGGAGCAGTTGCTTGACATTTCTGACAAGGTCGTCGGATGAGACCGAGAACTCCTCTCGCCTCACTGGCGTGACGGGGGCTCCACATGAGCGGCAGAACTTCCAGTCCTCACCGACCTCGGCGCCACACTTCTCACAGTACGGCATGCAGATTATCACTCCCTAGTTGAGTTTCTAGATATCTGAAACGATCCCTCGTCATTCTGGTATACATAATTTTCGTGTCCAACCAACATGTATTCGATTGATCTGATGAAGGACAGCTAGTATAACGCCCAGATAGTATCTTCCATTTTGACTGACGTTGAATTCCTGCTATATCATATCAAAGATCAGGAGATACACAAGACTTCCGTTAACCTTCGCCGGTTGGCTTCGAATATTCATTCCCAGACCTAAGATGTAAACCAATTCCGTCAGATTAACGTTTAAGTTGATCAACTGGTATTACCCACGACACTGCACGCCGCATGGAAATCAAAGCTTCTCGACACAGGATCGACCAATCGAGGACGGCTGGCCACAAACGCAACGTGGGGCAGCGGAATTCATTCTCGACTGCTGGCCCAACTTCATCTACTCGTTCGCGATAGTCTTCTACAAGCGTTTTCAACCCGATTAGGAGACGTTTGATAGCAGAACTTTTATCCCTCTTTTGCACCCATCTCGAGCATCGAGTGGGGGATGATGGTAGCTAGGACAGTGGGAATCGACGA
>JBGVSY010000087.1:0-12108 GCA_041862235.1 Nitrososphaeria archaeon
CAGTCCTTTCGTTTTAGCCTGCCCCTTACCATCTTCACAACTATTCTGTCCGGTACCAGTTCTCCCCTGTCGAGGAAGCCAGCTGCCTCTCTTCCAAGCGTAGTCTTCCTCGCTACTTCATCCCTGAAGATATCTCCTGTAGAGATGTGTGGGATCTTAATCTCAGGCGCCATTATGGACGCGTAGGTTCCTTTGCCGGAGCCCGGAGGACCGAGAAAAACCAATCTAAGGGATCTGACCACTCATCTTCAACTCCCAGACGACTTCGATTAAGAGGAAAAGCAGCGGTGATTATCTTTTCGCATCGATCGATCCTGCAGGAGAACAAGATAATTATCTTTGAAGAGGATGGAAGCCGGCGACAAAATTGAGGCGAAAGAACCACTCAGGTTTGGCTGATCACCGAGTCGTGCGCAGCCTCGGAACACAACTGGCTGTTGGAGGAATGTGAAATGGCAAGAAGGGTAGCCGTGGTGGGAGGCGGGATCTCTCGTTTTGATCTCCCTCGCTACGAGCTTCACGAGGAACTTGCCGCGGAGGCAGTCAGGGAGCTCCTGACAAAGACAAGGAACTTCAACCTGGGGGACCTTGATGCCGCCTTCTACTCGTACTTTAGCGATCACCTCGCACAGCAGCTCTGCTTCCACTGGATTGTTCACGACTACCTAGGCCTCCTCCCGAAGCCTGCCTTCAGGGTTGAGTCCGGGGGTGCAACCCCGGTGGATGCCATCATCAACGCCTACACCTACGTGAGAGCCGGGCTGTACGACCTGGTCCTCGTCGTGGGGTGGGAGAAGATGTCCGAACTGGACACGCCCAAGGTCAACGAGTTCATCGCTATGGCGTCCGACACTGATTGGGACTTCCCCGTGGGGGGATACTACACCGGCTACTACGCCGTGCTTGAGTCAAGGCACATGCATCTCTACGGAGAGACCGAAGAGGACTTGGCCAAGTTGGCTGTCAAGAATCACAACAACGCTACCTACAACCCATATGCGCAGTGGCGAAGCCATCATGGCACAGGGTTGATCAACACCGAAGATGTCTTCAGGTCTAGGTTGATCGCTTGGCCGTACAGGGTGCTCAACTGTGCGCTGATCAGTGACGGTGCTTCCTGCATTCTTCTCGCTTCAGGAGAAGTGGCGAAGAAACTGACAGATTCTCCAGTATGGATCACGGGCGTTGGCCTCGGAACAGACACGATGAGGCCTGGTGACCGGATCGACAACCCGGGATACCGTCGGCTCTATCCAGAGGACGAAAAGACCTACCCGCGAGTTCCAACCAAACCGCGTTCACCATACCCAGAGATGGCCAACTTCGGGTCCTTCAGGGTTGCCGCGGATTACGCATACAAGATGGCCAGGGTCCGGAACCCGCTCAAGCAACTTGACTTTGCTGAGCTCTTCAACCCCTACGATGGAGTCGAGCTGTGTGCCTATGAGGATCTCCGCTTCTGCAAGCGAGGGGAGGGAAAGAACCTCGTGAGAGAGGGAGTCACGGAATGGGGTGGAGAGCTGCCAACCCAGGTCAGCGGAGCCCTTACAGCGCAAGGACACGCAGTGGGGTCAACGTCGATAGCTCAGGCCGTGCAGACCTATTGGCAGCTGACCGAGCAAACCAACAAGATGTGGAAGGCTCGAAGACAGATCAGCGGGGCTCGAAGAGCCCTACTGCAGGGTCACGGCGGGACGGGCTGCCAGGCGGGAGTGATCATATTCGAGAGGGGATGAAGAAGAATGTCGTACGCACCGAAGAAGACGATAAGCAGCAAGCCCTACGACCCCGAATGGGATCGGTGGTCGATGAGAGGCGACTTCGGCATAGTGGGGCACAGCATCGTCGAAGGCACGAAGGGACACCGGCTGGACAAACTGGAGGCATCCCGATACATGGTCGTCCAGAGACCCCACGGTACGCTGTACCATCACAGCTACGGTCTGATCTCAAGGTTCTTCGAGGGCTTGGTCGAGAAGAAGCTTCTTGGAACGAGGTGTCCAAGATGTGGGTTCACCTTCTGTCCGCCGCGGGCACACTGCTGGACGGCAAAGTGCAGGTTGAGGGAGACGGAGTGGATAGAACTACCCATGCATGGAACGGTTGTCACCTTCACGCCCATGGGCTTCGCGGCTACGCCCTTCCTGAAGACGCTTCCCTTCATCCTCGTCTATGTCAGGGTTGACGGAGCGAACACCGCTCTTCCGCTCAGGTTGTACGAGGTGAAGCCGGAAGAGGTGAACGCCGGCTTGAAGGTGGATCTGCACTTCATAGATGCGCCGCGGGGTGACCTAATGGACATCTACTGCACGCCGGCAGAGAAACCGGTTCCCCCGAAGAGAACACCCGAGGAAGTTGCACGACTACGGGAAGACATGGAAATCGTGAAGAGGTGGGTGAAGAAGAAGTTCGGCTAGGGGATTCAGCTACCTAGCGAATGATCTGCAAAGTGGTCTGCCGGAGGAAAACGTTCTTCATTTCTCTGCACAGACGTCTCCCTAGGCCATCATGGCAGCCCCGAGCGTAACCAGCAGAGCCGCTCCCCAGGTCCATCGATTGACCTTCTCCCCAAGCACCAGGGAAGCGAGGAACGCGGCGAAGATAGGTGACGTGGAGGCCAAAGGCACGGACCTGCTTGCGCCCGCCACTTGAACCGCATGGATGAAGAATAGGTTTCCTAAGCCCATGCCTATGATGCCTGCGAAGGATACCGCTGCCCCGATTCTCCAATTCACTCGACGGAGGTCGTGGATGTTTCGCGACAACGCCGAGCCTCCCACCAGAAATAGGGCGAGCACGGGTAACCTCAATCCGTTTGCTGCGAGGGGGTCAAGGCCGCGTGCACCGACAGCGACGATCAGTGAACCAACTGCGTAAAGCACTGCTGCGCCGAGCCCCAAGAGGAGGCCCGGCCTCAAGTTGCCTCGCGAACGCCCATCTTTTTCGCTGTTACCTTTGACTCGGCTGACCAGCACCAGGCCTGTTGTGATGACGATTGCGCCCAGCACGTTCAGGGCTGACGGGTGCTCTCCCAACAGCGGTGTGGCCGCGAGGACGACAAACAGGGGGTATGTCGAGACGACTGAGACGGAGAGGGAGACACCTATCAGCTTCATGCTCTTCAAGTATAGAGTTTCTCCTAGTCCAAATCCAGCCAACACTGATACCATGAGCAGAGCAAACTGGGCTGGAAAGGTGTAGATGCTCTGTAGGTCACCCCACACGAGGGCTATCGGGAGCATGAATAGAGAAGCAACTATCGCGCGTAGGGCGTTGGCGCTCACTGCGCTGATGTTACTCAATGCCGGTCTCATAGCTACAGCGGACAACGCACTCGTCAGCGCGCTCATCAAAGCAAGAAGCTCCCCGGCATCCAAGTCCTTCCCTCAAATTTCTTTCTGTGCGTTAGCGGGCTCCTTAAACCTGTTTGCTCAATGAATCGATCGATCTCTAGAGCAGCGCGGCCCGCAGAATCAATGCAAGCAAGGAGGCAAAGGGCAAGCTCAGAAACCCGATGCTTCTGAAGTTGGTGAAAGGATAGAGCGGCTCTGCAGGCTAGAGCGCCCGGTGTTTGGGTCATGGGTAGAATAGCAAGGTCAATGCTATCGCGGCTGCCAGAACCATTAGGGCCGCTGGCAGATACAACCTGTAAAGGCGCTTGATTCTGGTCTTGAAGTATTGGCACGTGACAGCGAAGCAGAGATGCATCGGCGAAATGTTGTGCCCCATGTAGACGCTCGTGTATATGAGGGCGACCATAACCGGTGTTAGTGTGTAAATGCCTGCGAGCAGCGGTACAGAGAGAGCGATGGCTCCTGCCGGGGCGCCCAGGAGAAATCCGAGGGCTGCGGGAAAAATTGTGGAGAGGACTACCGGAGAGACCGTGCCGTTGCCAACTAGGGGCGATATCGAGTCGAACACACGAGAGGCATCTATGAAGTAACGGAAGATCATGAATCCGAAAGCTGTGGCTATCATCTCGGGTATCAATCGCTTTCGGAGGCTTCGACCCAATGACTGGGGCGCGGGTCTAACCATAAGGAGGAGTACAGTCAGCGCCGCCAGCACTGAGAGGTATAGCGGCGCACCGAACCCAAGAGCTAGCAGCAGTGCAACTAAGATCGGTGAGAAAGAGAGGACGAGCTTTCTGATCCAGCGACTGTCCCTCTCAACTACGCTACGGGTGAACTTAACTGGGCGAATCACGGTGAGGTACCCTGCAGCAACGGCTACAAGAAAGATGGGGACCTGGTAGAGGAGGATGGATCCGATCGTGAAGCCTGACAAGTACGAGGCCGTGATGAGCGCTGTCTCCAAGGGGTAGATGAGAAAGACGACGTGTCGGAACCAAAGGTTGTCATATGCCTTCTGTTCGCTGTTGAGCCCAAGTCTGTTACCCTCCGTCTCGACCAGCGGCGCAGAGAACAGGGCTCCACCTAGCACAGGCAGAAGGCCGAACACAGCGGGAGTCAGAGCGGCGACGATGCGTCCGTCGGCTATCAGGTGCTCCAGGCTATCTATCATCTGCTTGATCATGCCGGACCCCTCGTAGACGAGGCATATGATCGTGATGATGCCGACCGTTATGACTAGCTCCAGTGTCGCCCTGGCGGTCACAGCAGCGGTGAAGGCCTCGACCATGCCTTGGGGTGTGAGGGCGAAGACGCCAAGTACAAATGAACCCAGAACCAACGCTAAGCCGAGATTCACCTTTCGAAGCACGAGGAGCAATACGAGTGCGAAGGCAATCGATGCGCCTATCAGAGGTAGGGCGTCTGGCAACATTTCTTGGCTCATCGAGCTGAAGCCCAGACACATAAGGGTATCCGCAAGCACTTCAGAGAAAACGACCGTTCGAGGGACTTGTTCAGTCTTCACCGAATGATACTCGTTTGATCTATGGGGCAGACACTTTGGGAGGAGCTCCTATGATCACCGAGGTTCACAACGCTTATAGCCGTAGTCGGAACGATTAAACCCAATTAGCCGCAAGTCTGGTTGTGAGCGAGTTGCGACCCCCATTCCTGCTGAGCATAGACTGCGGAACGGGTGCATGCAAGACGGTGGTTTTTGATCTCGAAGGACGGCAGGTCTTCGAAGCATCTGCCGAGTATCCGATCTATCACCCCAAAGTCACCTGGGCCGAACAGGATCCGGACGAATGGTGGGCTGCCGCTGTTAGGACCGTGAGTGAAGCGACTAGGGAAGTATCTGCAAAAGAGATAGCAGCCGTTGCAGTTGACTCGCAGAGGGAGGCCGTCGTCCCCATGGATAAGGAAGGCAGAAAGCTGGCAAACAGCATGATCTGGCTCGACGAGCGAGCCATGCCTCAGCAGAAGCAAATCGAGAAGCTGATCTCAAAGCAGAGGGTTCTAGACATAACGGGCGTGCCAGTTGACTACATCTTCTCCGCACCGAAGATACTCTGGATCAAAGAAAACCAACCGAGCGTCTACGATCAGACCGCTTGCTTTCTGTGTGCGAAGGACTTCATCGTCTTCAGGCTTACAGGTCAGAGGGTGACAGACTACACCATGGCTTCGAGAACAATGCTCTTCGACATTAGAAAGCTGAAATGGTCCCAGGAGATCTGCGAAGCCATCAACATACCGATCGAACTGTTACCAGATACAAAGGGTTCATGGGAAACCGTGGGCGAGGTGGACGCCCAGGCGTCTAGGCTGACGGGTCTGAGGAAAGGCACGGTGGTGATCGGTGGAGGAGGCGACCGTCCATGCGAGGCTCTCGGTGCAGGCGCCATCAGGGAAGGCCTTGTGAATATCGGAACTGGAACGGGCACGGTATTCGAGGTTCCCGTCTCGAGACCTAGGCCGGACAGCCATGGAAGGATCGACTGCTGCTCACACGTCGTGCCCTCTCTCTGGGAGTATGAGGTCATAGTCAACGCGACAGGAGGTTCACTCAGATGGTTCAGAGACAACTTCGGCGTCGAGGAGGGCCGAGAAGGGAAGAGGACCGGCAGATCCGCCTACGAGCTGCTCGACGACCTAGCCACAAACATCTCACCGGGATCCGACGGCCTATTCTACTACCCCTACCTGTGGGGGGCCAGGGCCCCCAAGTTCAACCCGGCAGCGCGGGGCGTCTTCTTCGGGCTGACACACGCGCACACGAAGGCTCACTTTGTCAGAAGCATCCTCGAAGGTGTCGCGTTTCAGTACGCCGAGATTTTGGAGATTCTTCAAGAGTTAGGAGTTAGCGTCGAGCGGTTCTCAATGACAGGGGGGGAGACGAGGAGCGGCCTTTGGAGCCAGATCAAGGCAAATGTGATTGGGAAACCAATTGGTGCGTCCGATGTCCCTGACGCCGCCCCTCTTGGTGCTGCCATTCTCGCGGCTGTAGGGACGAAGCAGTACCATGACTTCGATGAGGCAACGAAGAACATGGTGAGGACAAGTGAGACCTTTCAACCGAAAAAAGAGAGCTATGAGAAATACCGCAACGTCTTGTCGAAGTACAAGACTGCATACGAGGCACTCGAGAGCGCTTTCCTTAATAGATGAGGACTAGCCATGTCTGCTTGTTAGCCGCCAATTTTGATGGGATCGCCGAGTGCTGCCACTTTCCGGATAGCATAATGGAGCTGACTGTAAACGAGCAATGTGCTCGGCGATGGATGTTCGGATCGCTGGATCTATCGTGATCGATCTCTAACGGTTGAGGTGTATGACAGCTCCACAGTATTCGCACGTCAGAGAGGTTTGACCTCTATAGATTTCTTCGGTGTACGGCGCGCCACAGTTCCAGCACCGCACGATCTGAGGAGACGGCACCATCTCTGAGGGGAGTCCCAAGAGCGTGGACCTGTCGCTGTCGGCGTCGCCTGACACGATGTAGTTGAACGTGCTTGTGATTCTTTCAGCCTCTTGGCCCCTAACGTCTATGGGCAGCTCCTCCCGGTTGGTCTCAGGCTTGAACTGGACATAGACGCCGGTCCAAGCTAGTAGGCCCACGCGGCCCTTCGCTATCTCCTTGATCGTGCCGATCGGTGCATCTATGGCTACGTATCGCTCGGTCTTCTTCCTCGTCGTGATGAACCATTTCTTCTCAAGCACCACCTCTCTCTTGCCCTCGAAGATGAAGCGGTGGTTCGTAAGAAAGACTGTGCCCTCGCCAACGTCACCTTTCATGAGCTTGCCCTCCAGGGCGAGTACAACTCCTTCGTCCTGCTTCAGAGAGAACGAGGCACGTTCGGCGTACACGATGGTCTTCTCGATGACGCGCAGATCTCCGTCGATCGAGTTAATGCCGCGCTGAAACTGGCTGAGCCCTTCACGAACGGGGTGGCTCCGAGCGGCAACTGTGTTGCGCAGCTGACCCACCCGAGACGAAAGATTCCCCGCCCAAGATCCGGATGGATCCAGCTGCCCGCTGGCAAGCCGCAACCTAAGGCTCTGTGCCTCGCTCCGAAGTCCTTGGAGCTCCAGACCTAGTCTCTGCTTCATGTCCTCAACCGTACGCCTAAGCTGGGGGCCTGTTTCAGTCCATTTCTTGGCCAAAGATTCGAGGCTCTTATCCAGGTAACCGAGAAAGACATAGCCGCGTGCCCGAGCATTCGTCAGCCTGCTTGAGAGCGCTCCCATTGAGCTTTCAACAGAGATGACATCGCTCTCCAAGCTGTTGGCTGAGTTCCAGACGGACGTAAGCTCGTTCTCGATCGAGGTCACAATACGGAACGCTTCCTGCTCGTACGCCTGTCGCCCGGTCGGCGTTCTTGGTCCACGCCCTCTCGACGATCGCCTTGCGCGTCCGAATCCCCGGTGCCGTGCCGGGATCTGCCCTGCCTCTTGTGGTACCTTGGAAAAGTGAATAGGGAAAGCGTTGTAGAGGTATGGGTGCGCCCGCAGCCAACCAACAGGATCTCGGACAGCTGCCATTCGCTGTTGGTGACTTAGGCTGCGAAAGTATCCGCTTTCCTCAAAAGCCTTCCTGATCTCTTGAGCCGGACTTGAGTCGTCGACGGGCATCTCGCATCAAACCGACAGCGGGTAGTTCATCGTTTTGCTATTTAGAGCTAAGCTCGGCTCAAGTTGTCTGGCGATGCTATTTCACGGCCGATCAGGTGATCGATCGCCCACTCTCCCAAAGACTTTAAGACACAGGATTGTCCAAATTCTCTGCGGCATGGGAGAGCTGCGCGAGATCTTCGTCAGAGTCCTCAAGGGCTTCAGAAAGACCGCAGTCTTCGCGATCACGACCCGATGCAATTGCAGGTGCGTCATGTGCGACATGCATCGCAAGAAGCCCGAAGCCATCTCCCTGCAAGATGCAAAACGAGTGCTCGATTTCCTCGCCCGGAACAACTTCATAGCGATCTACATCACCGGAGGCGAACCTAGCCTCCACCCCAACTTGACGGATATTGTAAGGTATGCACGCAGCCTAGGCATCGTCTCAACGATGACGACGAATGGCACAGCTGACCCTGACTTAGTGAACGAGCTTAAAGCAGCGGGGCTCTACCTCCTGACGGTCTCTCTAGATCACTGGGATCCACGAATCTGTGAGGCAATTCGAAAGCATCCTGGAATAAGAGAGAAGCAGATCGAGACTCTGAGACGTGCTAAGGACATAGGAATGAGGGTCTTCGCTCTTGCGTTTCTGAATCCCTTTCTCGTTAGGGACGGGGTTGATAGGCTCGTCAAGTATTCAAACGCTGAGATCGGGGTTCCCATGGGCTTCTGCTATCCAGTGGAGACAAGAGTGAACTCCTACCGCCTCGGGGGCACAATTACACAGAGGCAATACTCGGAGATGCTGAGTGACGCGGTTGAGACTCTGCGCCGTCTGAAGGGTGGACGCTATGATGTCTCAAACCTGGGCACCTATGTCGAAGACCTTGCCAACAAGAACAGGGGGAGGCGGCCCAACTTCTACTGCAGAGGAGGGCAGGATGTGATATACGTCGACTGGCGCGGGGACGTCTACCCATGTTTTCTTAGGGAAAAGTTGTTCAACATCCTTGAAGACGACGAGCCGCACTTCTTGAAAAACGTGAGGTGCAACGACTGTTTCACCAACTGCTTTCGCGAACCCTCCTTGCTGCCTCAGATCTGGAAGCCTCACCTCCTTCTGAAGGAAGCGCTTTGCTCGTTCAGAACGAGAGAGGTCATACTCTAGCAAAGGAGATTGATCGCTGAATCCCCTTCTCGCCAACATTTTCCCTCGGGGAGGGGATTCGTTATGTGGACCGCGGGGATCGATCGAGAGACCGACGTGACTCTGTCTGACAACGCTTTTTAGGGCGCGCCGGCTGGCTCGCCTCATGAGCCAGCTGACACTCTTCGATGTCGTGATCCTTAGCATCCTCCAAGCCTTGGCTGAGTGGTTGCCCGTCAGCAGCAAGAGCTTCGGGATGTTCTATCTTCTCGGCGTCCTCAAGCTAGACAACGTCAGCCTCGCCTTCTCCATGTCCATATGGCTTCACTTGGGTTCATTTCTTGGAGCGCTCTTCCTGTTCAGGTCGCAGGTTATGTCGGCGCTTCGAGCCATATTCAGAGACGACAGTCAGGGCAGGCGGGTTCTTCAATACCTGGTCATAGCTACACTCTCAAGCGGCGCCGTTGGAGTCCCCCTCTATTTCGTGGCGAAGGATGTCTTCTCCCAGAGCACTGGCCAGATGGTTATGGTCCTTACCGGTGCGCTCATGCTGGTCACCGCGACGGTGCTCCTCTTCACTCCTCGTCTCAGAGGGAAGAGGGCGGCTGGCGACGTGAGTCTTCGGGACTCCGTCAGTATAGGGTCCGCTCAGGGACTGGCAGCTGTGCCCGGGTTGAGCCGATCCGGTCTAACCATTTTCTCTGGTGCGCTTCTCAAGTTCAATGGGGAAGCGGCCACCTCGCTGTCATTTCTGCTTGGGGTCGTTGGAGTGCCGGCGATAGCCTTATTCGACCTAGCAAGTGGTGCTGGGGCTAGTGGGCTCGAAGCAATTCAAGCGATCGGGTTGATAAACCTCGGAGTCGCAACCGTCATCTCATTCGCGGTTAGCTTGGTCGCGATGCAGTTCTTGATGGAGCTCGCCCGCAGACTGAACCTAGGTGTCTTCGTGGCAGCGGTCGGTATACTAGCGATCACCCTAAACCTACCGCTTGTAACGCGGTGACGAAGTCTAGGCAAAGATTGACGGCAGACTCATCGATCAAAGCCGGCTATGCGACAAAGATCGGTCGATGAGGAGGGATACTATTTAGGGGGAGAAAGCTTGCCTGTCGTCGGTGCGAGAAGTGACTGTCGTGGAAGCGGCCTTGAGGCGGTTGGAGTCTTCAAGGAATGAGGTGGTTGAGCTGATGAAGGAGATGTTGCGGATCGACGCTGTGAACCCAAGCATGGGAGGACGAGGTGAATACCGTAGGGCTGTATTCCTCGAGAGCTTCCTGAAGAAATCCGGTATGACCGTGAACCGCTACGATGCGCCAGATTCATCCGTCAAGGAAGGGGTCCGCCCCAACTTCACCTCCACGATCGAGGGGAGGGACAACTCGAGAACGCTTTGGGTGGTGACCCATTTGGACACGGTTCCGGAAGGGGACAAGAGTCTCTGGGAGACGAGCCCCTTTGAGCCTCACATCGAGAATGACATGATCTTCGCCCGCGGAGCTGAGGACAACGGGCAATCCCTTGTCGCGTCGGTCTTTGCTCTGAAGACGATAAGCGAAATCGGTGAGAGGGTGGCCCGCTTCAGGTTCGGGATCGCCTGTGTGTCCGACGAGGAGGCTGGCAGCAAGTACGGAGCGCGACACCTGCTCTCTGAGGGAGCGTTCGGCAAAGAAGACTTGATGATCGTCCCGGATTCTGGAACTCCTGATGGCGCAGGGATCGAGGTGGCTGAGAAGGGTGTGTTGTGGCTTAAGGTCACGACAACCGGAAGACAGGCTCATGCAAGCAGACCGGACAAGGGGTTGAACGCCCACAGGGCGGGTATGAAATTCGTGCTGGAGCTCGACAAGCTTCTGCACGAAAGATATGATGCAAGAGATGAACTGTACGATGTACCATTCTCAACGTTCGAGCCCACCAAGAAGGAGAAGAACGTGGACAACATCAATACGATCCCGGGGACGGATGTTGTGTGTCTGGATCTTCGAGTTCTTCCCGTCTACTCCTTGGACAATGTTCTAAGGGACATTATGCAGGCGAAGCTTGTCGCTGAGAAGCGTCTCGGAGTGAAGATTGACGTCGAAGCCATTCAATCCACCCGAGCCGGGCCTCCTACCAGCTTTGATAGCCCGGTGGTGAAGCAGATTCGCGAAGGCCTCAGAGTGGCAAGAGGAATCGAGGCGAAGACCGTGGGCACAGGCGGCCAGACCGTGGGGAATCTGTTCCGTCTTGCAGGTATCCAGACCGCCGTCTGGAGTACGATCGACGAAGTGGCGCATCAGGCAAATGAGTACTGCAGGATCGAGAACCTAGTCAACGACGCGAAGGTTTTCGCGGCGGCTGCGCTGGTCCAGCCTGAACGGATCTAGGGGAGGAACGCCGCCGGAAACCAGCTGATAACGGGTTGGGTTGTTGGAGCGACAATCGTTATGCCTTATGTCAAAGTGTGTCGTGCCACTTGGATGGGAATCGAATGAAGATCTTCCGCAGCAGAAGAAGAAAACCTGAGGGAGGTCACGGGCATCACTGGTTCTCGGCGCTGGGTGTCGCGGACAAGAACGTCATGAAGAAGAAGTTAGGAGAATTGTTCGCGACCTCTCTCCGCGAAGGTTCTCTTGAAAATGTGAAAGGAATGAAGTGCTACTCAAAAAAACTGAATGATTTTCTCCTAATCAAAACGATTACGATTGGAGAAGAAGCTCAGACGATGTATCCTGTCGTTACGTGCGGAAGCAGCTACAAAGCCACAGTTCTCGATGTAACTGAGTGGGAGAACGGCGTTGAGGCTTGGGCCAGGATTCAGGTGGCAGGCCCAACTTTCTGGCTCTTTGCGGCTGACTACTACAGGAACAGAGAGAGATACGTCAGGGACAGCTCGGTCGAGGTGAGCATGGCTGCCCTTGGATACTGGGCAAAGCCGGCGTCGCCTCGAGAAATCAAGGACGAGTCAGGAAAGGAGTATTCGACCGAGACAATGTGCGCTCTCATCCC
>JBGVSY010000088.1:0-4529 GCA_041862235.1 Nitrososphaeria archaeon
TCCGTCGACAATGAATAGAGTCGGCCGCGCGAAGTAGCACACATAGGCGCTCAGCACGCGTTCGTCAAGCAAATCCTAGAATACGATCGATCGATTTCTAGAAAGGAAATCGGTTCCGACCAGAAGAAGTATAGGCATTATCGTGATCGATCGCGTATCACGGATGGTTCCAGCAGCGTAGGATTATGTCGTATGATCAGCACGCGAGTTGTAATACATTGTAGGATAAGGCTCATAAGCCGGCCGTGAACGATGTTGATCGACGTTGACGTAGGGATGGAGGGATTCGTCGTCAGAACCACTGTCTCCGTAATCAAAGCCGATGTGGGTTCGATCCCGGGTCACCATACAGTTCACCCGAAGCAGCTCGAGTTGGCCAGGAGCCTGATGGCCGAGGCTGTCGATGATGGCGTTGTGGCGAGCTACCACGTCACGCATGTTGGCGATGATATTCAGCTCATAATGACACATGGCCGGGGAGAGAACGACCGCACCATCCACGAGTTGGCTTGGAACATCTTTCAGGAGATCACTAGACGGGTGTCTAAACCGCTGAAGCTTTATGGCGCTGGTCAGGATCTTCTAGCCGATTCGTTCTCGGGAAACATCCGAGGAGCCGGACCGGGAGTTGCTGAACTCGAGTTCGAAGAGAGGAAAAGCGACCCGATACTGATCTTCTGCGCGGACAAGACAAACCCGGGTGCCTGGAACCTTCCCCTCTACAAAATCTTCGCCGACCCGTTCAACACCGCTGGCCTGGTGATCGACCCCTCGCTTCATGATGGATTCTGCTTCAGGGTTCTTGACTTGAGGGAGGACGCCTTCGTCGATTTGACGGCTCCTGAAGAGTTGTATGACCTCTTGGCCCTAATTGGGACACCCTCACGCCACATCGTGGAGCGCGTCTGGCGTCGAGACGGTCTGCCTGCCGCGGCAGCATCCACGAGCCGTCTCTCCATGATCGCCGGACGTTACGTAGGAAAAGATGACCCAGTTCTAATAGTAAGGGTCCAGCACGGTCTCCCCGCACTGGGAGAGGTCTTGGAGGCCTTTGCGTTTCCACATCTGGTAGCAGGCTTCATGAGGGGCAGTCACTACGGACCCCTCACGCCTGTCTCGATGAATGACGCAGTCGTGTCTAGGTTCGATGGACCGCCGAGGGTCGTCGGGCTCGGCTTTCAGGTTGCAAACCGCCGTCTCATCGGTTTGAGAGGAACCGAGCCAGTGGATCTTTTTGCGGACGCAGCCTTCGACCGGGTCAGGCAGCAGGCTTTCGACGTCACGGACTACATGCGTCGCCACGGCCCTGTGATGCCTCACCTACTGGGCCCTGAGGAGATGGAGTACACGACGATGCCCCAGGTCCTCTCCAGGCTCAAGAACAGGTTTAAGCCAATACGTACTCCTCGCATTGCGATGCAGGGATAGCGTTATCTATCTCCGGCCGGATCTGTCGGGAGCTCCGGCGATATGCTTGAAGGCAGTGATCCTGGCTGGGGGGAAGGGGAAGCGACTGCGCCCGTTGACGAACGCCTCCCCGAAGTCGCTTCTCGAGGTGAACGGAAAGCCGATCCTTCTCTGGCAGTCTGAATGGCTCAGCAGGCACGGAGTTGAGGACATCGTTCTCTGCGCAGGCTACCTGAGAGAGAAGTTGATTGAAGAGGTTGGCACTGGGTCGACATACGGTGTGAGGGTTGCCTACGCTGTTGAGGATATGCCTCTGGGGACAGGGGGGGCCTTGGCAAATGCCAAGCATCTGTTGGAAAAGGAGGATGTCTTCTACGTGGTGAATGGCGACGTGATAACAGACCTCGACCCATCGCCCCTTAAGGCGAAGGTACAGGAAGGCGTTGTAGGAGCCATCGCTTTAACCCCGCTTCCGTCACCATACGGGATCATAGAGTTTGACGCATCGTCGGGGGTCATCAAGAGGTTCAAGGAGAAGCCGAGCATCGAGGAGTACTGGATCAACGCAGGCGTGTACGCGTTTTCGCCTGAGATCTTTGGGTATCTCCCGCGTGAGGGAGATATCGAGAAGACGGCGTTCCCTGCTCTGGCTGTCCTTGGCCTCCTGAAGGCGGTTGCATACCAGAATTCAATGTGGAAAAGTATCGACAGCCACAAGGACTTAGAGGAAGCGGGCACACTTCTCTCAAAGCTTTACAAACAGTAGAAACGACCTGACAGTCATCAACGCTCTTCGGGGAACATGGAACGAATATTCTCTTCGATGGATGTGAGGATAGAGGCGCGGTTCAGGCGATGAGGCGTCGAACTGTTGCGCGCTGTGTGAACTTCCGGTACGCTGCGACGAAGATGCAAATGAGAGTGAAGATCGAGAGGGAGACGGCTATTGGCTCGAGTCTTATCCCCCAAGGCGTGTAGTTCAGGAGAAGGCCGATCAGGGGGACGAGTGCCAGGCTCATCCCAATGCTGAGGGCGAATCTCGCTATTTGGTCGAGTTCTTTCTTGCCGGAGATGGGGTTGACGAACAGGGCCTCTATGAAAGCGTAGCCTGGCAGGAAGATCACGAATAGTGTGCCAAGAACCCATCTTGGGGTGACCCAGGGAAACTCAGACGGTATGAGGTAGATCGAGATCCAGGTGAGGATGACAGCCGCGAACACAAGCCAGAGTGAGAGGCTGAACTTTCGGTCCAAGAGGTATGATGTGAAGGTCTCGAACATTCGCGGTCTCTGGGACAGGGTTATTCTGCCTTCTTCACCTAGTTCATGCACCAATCTGACCACGTCTGGGATCGACACATCTGTTTCAATCCGCGTCAGAACGCTGTCTACCAGCTGGCTGACGGATCTGGGCTTCTCTTCTCTGAGAACGTCAACGATGAGGTCCTTCAGTTCCTTCTCCCTGAGCTCCTTTTCACCGGTCTTTCTTGGACGCAACCCGTATCTTTTCCCGGTAGGTCGGGTCTCTGTCCAGCGTTTATATATGTTGGTTCATCGTCTCTGGCAAGGGCTCTCCACCATGTCGAGGTCAGCTCCACTTCATGCGTTGATCCTGCTATTGGTCACCGCCCAGACCGCTGGGCTAGGCTCTGCAGGGCTAGACCCCCTCTCAGCTTCGCGGACAGACGCCGAGGCAGCGATCGTCGCCGCCGAAGCTTTCGGCCAGCAGGCTTTCCTGAAGATCCGGGCAGCAAACCAAGAAGGGGGCAATGTGACAGCACTGGCCACGAGGTTCAACGAAGCGCTGGATTTGTTGACTGAAGCGAAAGTGTTCATGGATATGGGTCTTCCAGACCGGGCCCTTGGGTCCGCTGAAGGCGCTAGGGGGGTCTTCGAAGCACTTGGGGGCGAGGCTCGGGTTCTAACGATGCAAGCAGCCGCCGACGCCTCGACAAAGAGGATTGCAGTGCTCTTGGCCGCGCCGATAGCGGTCATTTTGACAACCGTGATCTCCTACTTCTTGATCAGAATCTGGCAGAGGAGAAGGATAGAGCAGACTATGGAGATGGAGATCAAAGAGGGGGAGACCTCATGAGATCCAGTCATTCTGGACAGGTCTACATTCCTCATGACCTTGCGCTCTTCTTCACAATACTCATCGTGTCCTCCATCGTTGCAGCCTCGGTGACCTGGCTCTACCTCAATCCTAGGCCGGTCGAGGAGTTCTTCGCCCTGGGCGTCCTAGGAGAGAACATGATGGCTGAGCACTACTATCCCGGCGACGATCCGAGGATCGGCCCCGGAGAACTGGTGCAATGGCACGTCACATTGTATAACCATATGGGGAGTGCTCAGTATGTCTCGGTGAGAGTCAAGCTTCTCAACCAGACCACTCCCCCTCCGGACGACATGAACCACACGCCTAGCTCCGTTCCCTTCTTCAAGGAGATCGCACATGTGTTCGTGGACAACGAGACATGGGTGTTCCCCTTCTACTGGAGCGTCGAGAACGTATCATGGTCAGGAGGCTCAGCAAAGATTACCGCGGTCAACCTCAACAACGTCACAATCACTCAGGGCTTGGACACAACAGCGCAAGACGGGTACAACTTCAGGATAGTGTTGGAGCTCTGGGCCTACGGCAACGAGACTACGGGATTCCAGTTCGGATGGAGATCCGGTGAAGAGGTACGCTCAGCGTGGAACCAGATCTGGTTCAACCTCACGGCGCCGACCGCTTCGACCTAGACTCTGCCTGCGCCAATCGATCGACCAGTCATGACTCCTGATCTCATCCTTTGGAGAGGATCGACGCTGCCTCTTCGTCGAGCAGAAAAATGCAGTCTGGATGCCTTTGGAGAACGGAGGCAGGAACCTCGACGGTAACGGGCCCCTTGACTGCGTGTTCGACTGCCCGCGCCTTGTTGACGCCACTCGCCAGAAGCACGATTCTCCGCGCCTCCATTATTGTCGCCAGCCCCATGGTAATGGCTTGGCGAGGAACTTGGTTTATTGAACCGAAAAACCTGGAGTTGTCTTTCCTCGTCTCTTCGCTGAGATCCGCTACCCTCGTCCTGGAGTCGAACGGCGAGCCAGGCTCGTTGAAACCTATGTGGCCATTTC
>JBGVSY010000089.1:0-33022 GCA_041862235.1 Nitrososphaeria archaeon
ACCTTCGCAGCCAGTTCTGGGGAGATCTCAGTTATGCCGTGCGCTGTTTTGGCATGTTCTGCAACCTTCCCCATGAGTTCCTCCTCAGTTTCGGCGCGGATCACGCCATCGCAATCCACTCCAACATCTCGGCAGCGTAACATCTTAGCCATTTTCACATCTCCACTGATATGCATGCATCCGCTAATAAATCTTAGCTATAGCACTGAATTTCAGAACGTATCGAACGAACGATTCAAAAAGACACAATCTTGTGCGTGCTTTGCAATACTTATATGGTGCGTCTTGAATTCTTGGTCAATGGGCAATATCAATCGATCTTAAGGTAACCAAGTTTGAGCAAGATGGAAGTTAGATTGGAGACATCAAAGACTATGCGTGCAGCTTATGTTCACTCCTCCAGTAACTCGCCTGAAGAAGACGCAGAAAAGAGGATAATCGAATGGGCAAAATCAAAGGGCCTAATGGAAAAAACGATGGGTGCTCGCTTATTCGGAAGAAACACATATCCAACTGATAAACCTGAACCTCATGGTTATGAGCTCTATCTTACTGTTGACAGCCACATCGAAATTGAAGGAGACGTTGAGATGAGAGAGATACCTGAGGGATTATATGCCGTTCTCAGATTCACGAATCTAAACAAGATAAAAGAAGCTTGGCAGAAACTTTGGAAATGGTTCGAAGATAGTGAACATAAGCCTGTAGACTGGAAGAAAAGTGAACACGGCTGGGTCGATGGCTTCGAAGAGCAAGTAAATTGGCAAGAAGAAAAGCCACAAACCGAATGGATACTGGACCTTTGGGTTCAGATCAAAGAATAATCACAAACTAACCTATTTCTTCTGTTTCAGATTAAATCTTAATACCCCAAAACAATGTATCCATTTAATCATTGTTTTTCTTTCCTCCCGATTCTTCCAGGCTGTAAACCACCCTTCGGTCTTTTCTTTCAAGGATTTCGTCTCTGCATAATCACTGCTCTTAGTATAGCTCTTCAACGTTCGATCGATCTGAGCCGAGTCGTAACCGCTTGGAGACCTATGCCAACACATTTAACCGGGCTTGACTGACGTATTGTATGGCTGATGAACGGCCCAAATACGGCATGCTCACGAACCCCGCCCGGGACATAGTGAGGGAGATTCGTTCCGCCAAGAGCATGGGCTTTGACTTTGTAGAGCTGGGCCTGGAGATACCCGAAGGCAGCGCGGACGCCCTGAAGGGGAAGCGGGAGGCAATCCTCAAAGGCCTGGCAAGCTTCTCCCATCCTCCCATCGCCCACACGGCCTACTGGCTTGACCTCTGGACAGACTACGAGGAGGTCAGGAATGCCTACGTAAATGTATGCAAGCGCCTCGTCCAGCTCGCGGCCTCCCTGGGGTGCGTGAAAATCAACATCCACAGCCCGCACTTCTATGGCAAGTACAGCCAACTTGGGAAGCACAGGAGGAGAGGCCTCAGCAACTTCGTGAAGAGCCTGAGGGAGATCTCAAAATTCTCCAAGCAAAGGGGGGTCATGGTAATCCTAGAGAACTCCCCCACCCCCAAGAGCGTGAGGCTCAAGAATTTCTCCCACATCGTCGAAAGCGTCAGGGATGTTGGCGTGCACCTTGATACTGGACACGCCTTCATAGAGAATGGCATGAAGGGAGTTGAGAGGTATCTCAGGTCCTTCAGGCAGAGGCTTGAGCACATCCACTTCAACGACAACCTAGGCATCTTCGACGAGCACATCGGGATAGGAGACGGTGCAGTTGACTTCATCAAGGTCATGAATATCCTCAGGAGATTCCGCTACAGCAAAACCATAACGCTCGAGGTCTTCTCAAGCAGGAAGGACCTCAAGGATTCGCTGAGATACGTCAAGGACCTGGAGGAGGATCTGTGGCCGAGATAAGGTCGGAGGCGTGATCGTCTATCGACCGGTCAATGTCGATGAATAGCTCTGAGCAACCTCTGAATTTCCTCCTCGCTGTACAGCCGCACCTTTCTTATCATAACTTGATGACCGCATGTCGGACATCTACAGACGCTAGGTCTTTCCCACCATGGCCGCATTAGAACTTGGCATTTCCCGCACTCGATGAAGAAGCCGACTGCGTCTCCAGGCTTTTCAAGGGAAGCTGTCAAACGACTCCACCTCTCACCTTCTCCCCCGAGATTTTCCCAATCAATCCTTCTGGTGATCTCCCATTCTAGACAAGAAGCCATCAGCGGATTCGAGCGAGGACCTCTACCTTCTTGTTACCAGCTCTCTTTATGAGGCGTTTCTCTCGCTTCCTCACTTCTGCCAGTATCTTCCTGGCGCGTTCCTCCTTCTTCCGAAGAGCCTCCTTCATCTCCGCAACGGACTGATACGCAATTATCGTCCCCACCTCGTCAATCCACTTCCAGAAATCGACAGCGCAGCTAGAACAAAGAGGATGCGTCTGGCTGTCAACTACCGATCCGCGCCTCCCTACTGTTATGTAGAGGCCTTCCATGGTTCTTTCGTTACACCTGAAACATTTCTGCTTGTGAGCCATTCGCCAACCCACCCGATCGATCCTACTCAGCCCGACTCGTCCCGGATTCTTCGCACACCCTTCCGGGTGATGAAAACTTCTTCGCCCCTCTCGAGACGCCTCTTCACCTTCTCAAAATCGACCTCCTCGGCTTCCTCAACGTAAACAGTCTGCTCCTCGTCATCTACCAGGAAGAAGAGCCGAAACAGTAGTTTGTTTTCGCTAACAACCTCGCTCGCCGTTTCTCCTACACCCCTATATCCAACGTCTAGAGCAGAACTTTTAAACCTATGTGACTGTGGCACAACAGCAACAATAACCTTTTTAGGGACCCAGGGCTAACACAACCCATGAATTTCAAAGAGAGACAGGGGATAATAGCTAGTTCACCCATCTCCTTTGGATATTTGAAGCGTTTCAACACCGGAGCTGGCATCTTACATCTAGTCCAAGGGATAGTAATGCTACTCTTGGGCCTCCTACTGGAGTGGGAAAGAGACATCTACACATTCTACTTGGACTTCGACATAACGCCGGGTCCACCGCCAACGTTCGAAGTCGTGCCAAACCCCCAACCCGTCTTTACCATAGGATTCCTAGGAGCAATCATAGCGTCCTTTCCCCTGATATCCGCCATAGCACATTTCACCATTGCATATGTGAAGAACAAAAACTACAACGAGAACCTGAAAAAAGGAATGAATCCTTATCGTTGGTATGAGTACGCCTTCTCAAGCTCGATCATGATACTTGTAATCGCATTGTTCGTCGGCGTCTGGGATGTCTGGTCATTGGCCATGATCTTCATTCTAAACGCAATGATGATAATGTTCGGGTACTTGATGGAACTCATGAACCAGACAACCGAGAGAACAAACTGGTCACCCTTCATCCTAGGATGCATCTCCGGTGGAACCCCATGGATCGTTCTCTTTGCCTATTTCGTCGCAGCCATAAGCTCGGCGGGAACCAACCCACCAGCATTCGTCTACCTCATATTCTTCATATATTTCATTCTATTCAACATCTTCGCTCTCAACATGGTTCTCCAGTACAAGGGGGTTGGCCGTTGGAGGGACTATCTCTACGGTGAAAGAGCCTACATCATACTCAGTTTCGTGGCAAAGACGATCTTGGCCTGGCTTGTCTTCATAGGAGTATTCGCGCCCTTCTAGCATACCCCCCGCGAGTCATAACAAATACTCGTCAAATCTCGACGACTTGTCAATCGATCGATCTAACATGGATGCTGTGGATGCAACAAGAATAGCGAAAAACCTCGATCAGTCAAGCCAGAGTTTCAACCCATTGTGGGACTCTTGGGAAAATGGTTAAGAATTGCCATGGTTTTCCGTTTCGAAAATCTTTGCGGAGGCCTAGCGATGTCCCAGAAGCCGAGAAAGAACAAGTTGATCATCACCAGCCTTCTGCTTGTGGCTGTAGGTGTAACCTTTGCGGCGTTCGTTTTGCTATCTCAGCATGAAAATCCGACGCCAGTCGAACAACTACAGCTGCCAGACGGATTCCAGAATTGGACGCTTGCTGTCGATGGCCTGGTCGACAGGACTTTGAATTTGTCGATTCTAGATCTGCTGTCGATGCCCGCGACCTCGGTGAATGCACCGCTGTACTGCGCTGGAAATCTCGCATACACGGTTGAGAATGGCACGTGGGAGGGCGTCAAGCTGAAGCTCGTTCTGGAAGAGGCTAGGATTCGTCCTGACGCGATAAAGGTGGCGTTCTACGCCCCTGACGGGTTCTCGACAGACCTTACCATCCAAGACGCTCAGAGAGAAGACGTGGTCGTTGCATACAAGAAAGATGGAGAATTCCTCAGGGCAGGTGACGGAAGCCCAGCTCCACGTCTCGTTGTCCCGGGGAAGTGGGGCTACAAGTGGATAAAAGCGCTGAATCACGTAGAGCTCGTTGACTTCGACTTCAGAGGAGCATACGAGAGTGTGGGATACTCGGACGAAGCAGACATAGAAGAAGAGAGATGACAGCAGTTTTCAAACAGCAATACTCAGAGGTTCACGACTGACTTCATTTGACACACCGCCAACCCATCAATTGACTTTGGTGGCGTTGTGCCGACTGCTGACATCCGAGCGAACGAACGAGTACTCTTATATGTCCATCCTCACGCAAAAAACAGAATATTGCAATGCAAAACCTACCAAAGGGATTGGCATCTTCTGGTGCTAGGATGATAGAAAGAAGATTAAAATCAATTTCCGGCGGGAAAGTACTAGATGTCGCCACAGGGGACGGTGACTTCATCCATACCTTGATGAAAACCCTAGAAGACTACGGTTCTCTCGTCGGAATCGATGCCTCCAAAAAACAAGTGAAAGCCGCAAAGAAGCGATTTCGAAGACAACCCGTAGAAATCATGCAAATGAATGGTGCAGCCTTGAAATTTGAAAACGGCTGTTTTGACACAGTCTGCATATCTCATTCGCTACATCACATTGATAGAGTAGACAAAGTCCTGGCTGAAATGAAACGCGTACTGAAGCCCGGCGGCCTCTTCATAATTCAAGAAACTTATCGTGATGGAGAGCAAACGGAAGCACAAAAAACAGACATACTTATGCATCATTGGCATGCGGAAATTGATTCCCTACTGGGTGTTACTCACAACAAGACATTCACAAAGCAGAAAATCAAAGACACTGTTGTCAGTTTACGGCTGAAAGAGGCTGAAATCTTCGAGTCTGCAGACCCCGTCAAGTGTTTGTTCTGCAAACAAAAGTTTGAATGTGAAGACCCAAAGAACGAAACAATAATCAATCAGTCGATTAAAGAGATTGAGCATAATATCCGTCGCTTAGAGGAAGATCCGGGTTTGAAGACGCACACTAGCTTGAGGGAGGAAGGTGAGGAGTTGAAAGAAAGGATAAGAAAATCCGGTTCCGCTCCAGCATCCCATCTATTCTTCATCGGAAAAAAATAGTACTAATGGGTGAAATGCCGGAAACGTCAACGATCGATTGATCAATCGAAAGGCGATCGATCGAGCACACTTGGTTGATCGACACATTCCCGTCTGGTGTCCCCACACATTCATTTTTCCTTGAGGTGTTTTTAGTCCCTTCGCAAGGTTGCGTCTGATGCGATCAAGGCATACCCCGATGAACACCATCTCTACGGCATGAAAAAAGGCTCTTTGACGTAGGCGTTCCATCAGTAAACATTAATTGAGAGCAATCCGTTTTCTATCTCCGATGTCCGGCGGGATCGATCGACCGCGCGTTTCAAGGGCCTCACACATCTTCTGCATTGAGGACTACGACAGCGCCCTCGAGGTGTGCCGGAGCAAGGGCTCCAGTCGGGAAATCAAGGTTGCGTTTGACTTCCGGTGATGGCATCGAACGATCGAAAATACGATCACTCGTAGTGGATAACTTATGAAACGTCTTGTCTCGCTTGATATTCTGCGCGGGTTGTCGATTGTGGGCGTTATATTTTTCCATGCGTTCATCTTCAACGTGGATATGCCCCCAGGCTTCATCGATCCCTCGGCAATTAGCCAAGTAATCCTATACTTCTTGACGTGGGCAGGGTTCTTCGGCATGATATCAGCGACAGCCAACACCATTGCTCTATATGGACGGTTTAGGAAAGGAAGTTTCACGGCAAAAAGGATGCTTCTTAATTTCATAACCACAGGGCTTGTGGTCATTCTTATCAACTACATCTATATGCTTGTTTTTGCGCCGGGATATATTGACCCAGACTACGTCGCAATCTCGATTCTACCTGCATTTATCAGGACTGGACTGTATTACCCTCCCGACCCGGCCCGCATACTCTTTGCCACCGCGCTACTGATGGTGGGAACTGGAATCCTCTTCACCGGATTAATTCTCTATTCTCTCTGTCGAAAAGATGGATACAAAAAGATCACCCGTAATTGCATCGTACTAGGCATCATTGCCACCGCCATTATTTTCATCTATCCCGTCCTAGATACCATCACAGCCGAATATTTCACCCAACCGCTGACTTTCGCAAATTTCCTTCCTCGGCTGTTCTTATCTTGGATTGTAGGCGATATGAACCCAATGTTTCCCTACCTCGGATTTATGCTCTATGGCGCCATTTTTGGGATACTGATCGTGGAAGGGGTCCGTCACCGCACCATCTTGACATATGGCTATACATTGGGCGTCACTCTCACTTTGATCGGAATGAGCTATATCGCGACCTATGGGTTTGACGTGGGGGCGTATCAAACACCGCCAATAGGACCGCTCATATCAATTCTGGGCCCGATGTTATTGTCGTTGACTTTTTGCTTGCACGCAATGGATTTTAGAAAGGATTCAACGAGAATTTGGTGGATCAAACACTCAGTGGGATCCCGGGCGTTCGGTATCTTAACCCTCACCGCATTTTTGTTAGAGGGCGCCTTCTCCCAAATATTAGGCTTGATCGTAGGCCTATTTTATCCAGCATGGCGGAGTAATGTGGCATTCGCATTTCTAATCTTTTCGGCACTTATCCTCGTCTTGTGGCGTATCATCCTAAGATATTGGGCCAAGATCCATTTCAAGGGATCCTTCGAATGGTTTATCATATCCGCGGTGGCCAAATTTACGGGGAAAAAATCCACGCGGCTTGATGTGGATCATATTCTTCATGGTTATGAGGAATATGTGGAGACGAAATCCGATCCATAGCGGTAGCCACGCGTCCCTCTATTAATGGTTCGCAGTGTTCCTCTTCATCGATCGATGAGAGTGAGGTTTCTGATCCTCACTTCTCCCTTTCTCCTTATCCCTCTGCCAAATCGCTGCCGTTTCTAACGTGAGTAGATATGTACGAAACAGAACTGCCCTGTCATCCCAACATTGTGGCTTAGGAAGTGTTCTAGATTGGGTATTTGTCTGCCCTTTTCTGCTTCTCCTCTTAGTTGTTTGGTTGCTTCGTACGTCATGGAGACGCCCGTTGCTGCTATGGGGTGTCCCTTTGCTTTGAGTCCACCGTCGATGTTTGTGGGGATTTTTCCTCCTATATCGCTTTGCCCTTCTTGAGCGAATTTTCCCCCTTCTCCTTTGGAACAGAATCCTAGGTCTTCGTACGCCATTATTTCGGCGATGGTGAAGCAGTCGTGTACGTTCATTCCTTGTATGTCCTTGGGCTCTAGTTTTGCCATTTTGAACGCTTGTTCTGCTGCTCTTCTCGTTCCCAATAGTCCTGTCAGGCTTTGTCTTTCGGAGATTTGCATTGTGTCTGATCCTCCTCCCAAACCAATCATCCAGACCGGCGTGTCTGTGAGTTGTCGTGCCTTTTCTTCTGACGCGAGGATGACTGCCGCTGCTCCGTCTGAAATGGGGCAACAGTCGTACAGGTTCAGTGGATGTGAGATCATGACGCTCTTCATCGCTGCCTCCAGCGTTACGGGTTTCTGGTAGAACTGGGCGTAGGGGTTTAGTGCCCCGTATTTGTGGTTCTTAACTGAAACAGAGGAAAGCTGTTCTCTCGTCGTTCCGTATTCGGCCATGTGGGCTGTTGCCATCAGTGCGTAGAATGCTGGGAAGCTCACGCCGTAGGGGTACTCCCACAAGGCGTCTCCTGCCCTCGCCATAAGCTCTGTTGCCCTTTCGCTGGACATGTGCCTCATTGTTTCTACGCCTGTTGCGAGGACGATGTCCGTTAGTCCTGAGGCTATTTGTGTCCACGCTGTTCTTACCGCTGCGGAGCCTGATGCGCAGGCTGCCTCTACTCTGTAGATGGTTTTTCCCAGAAGTCCGACATAGTCTCCTACTGTTGCTGCCGGGCACCCTTGGGCTGCGAATTCTTCTCCTGCTACTGCTACGACGGCTGCGTCTATGTCTTTTGGTGTGAGGCCTGCATCTTGGAGTGCGGGTACGATGGCTTCGTGTGAAAGTTCTTTTATCGTGAGTCCTGTTCTCTTTCCGAATTTTGAGTGGCCTATTCCTATGACTGCAACTTTTCTCATGACCGGGCGTTGTGTCGGCTGAACTTGATAAGGCTTTACCCTATGGATCGGTCCAGCGGCTTCAGCGTTTCGTCGAGCGCTTCGATCCAGATGCGCCTAGGTGAAACAGATGTCTTTGTCAGCAGGATCTATGAGTTTCCACTAGTGTGTTCCTTGATGGCTACTTGCCCTTGAACTGCGGGCTTCTTTTCTCGAACGTTGCTTGAACTCCTTCCCTGACGTCTTCAGTGCCGAAGCACTCCATGATTGCATCCAGCTCGAGTTTGTTACCTTGTGCGATATCGAGGTCGGGTGATTTCTTCACGAGTTTTTTGGCTAGGCGCACGGCTACGGGTGCGTTGGCAGCTATCTGGCCTGCTGTCCAGTTGACTGTGGACATGAGCTCGTCTTTCGGAACGACTTTGTTGACGAGACCTATTCTCTCTGCGTCCTTGGCGCCGATTTGTCCCCCTGTCAGGATGAGTTCTTCTGCTCTCCCTACGCCTATGATCTTGGCTAGTCTCTGCGTTCCTCCCCAGCCTGGGATGAGTCCTATCCTCACTTCAGGGCTGCCGAGCTTGGCCTCTTCGGAGGCTACCCTTATGTCACAGGCGGCTGCGAGTTCGAGTCCTCCACCTAAGGCCCAGCCGTTGATTGCCGCTATGACGGGTTTGTTGAGGTCCTCTATCTTCCTGAAGACCCTCTGCCCTTGTTCGATGTATTTTCTGGCTCCCTCGGCGTCCAGGGAGCCAGCCGTCTTCAGGTCAGCGCCTGCGCTAAAGGCCCTTTCTCCTGCGCCCGTTATGACGACTGAGCGGATCGTATCGTCCTTGCTTATCTCGTCTATAAGGTTCTCGAGTTCGGTCAACATCTCAGGGCTGAAGGAGTTGAGCGCATCGGGTCTATTCAGCTTGATAACCGCTATGTTTTCCTCGGGGGAGAGGAAGCTTCCTTCTCTAGTGTAAATTATGTTCTTGTATTCCATATCTCTTATCCTCTGCGTGGACAATCGATCGAGAATTGATAAAAGCTTTTCACTGGTCGAGGTACCAACACGAAGGCTTGTCATTCGTCTTGGAGCTTCTCGCCTAACCTTTGAGAGCGCTGCCTTCCGGTTCTCTTGGGCATCTTTAGTGGTCGGTGATTTTGGCTAGAGGCCTAGGCCCAGTTTCAACGCCTTCAAGTTATTGGAAAGTTCATCGGAACTGACGTAATCAGCCATCGCCTCCTCCATAGCCTCCACCGTTACGACGTTTGTGATCCTTGTGAGGGCCCCCAGCATAACCATGTTTGCGTAGAGGGGCGACCCGAGCTCCCGCTGTGAGGTGTTGTTTGCGGGTATGTTGAAGGTCTTGCCCGGGAATGCCGCGGTCTCTTTGACGAGGTCGGGGTCCACTATCAGGGACCCGTCCTCTCGCAGAGATTTGAGATATCTTTGCAGAGCGACTTGACTCATTGCGATTAGGATGTCGCAGTTTCTAACTTGGGGGAAGGCGATGCTTTGACCTGAGATTATGATGTCGCTCCTGGCAGCGGTTCCCCGTGCTTCGGCTCCATAGCTGGAGGTATGAACAGCGTATCTGCCGTCGTGCACGGCTGCATTGCCCAAGATCTTTCCGGATAGGATGACGCCTTGCCCTCCCTTGCCGGCGATCCTTATCTCCGTTCTGTCAGTCCACATCTTCCCTTGCCTTCTTCAACATTGTCTGAAAGCTCTGGACGAGGCCGGGGGCGCTGCGCTTGGTGAACTGTCCGACGACTATCTTTCCCTCGAGCTGTTCCTCCGTCATTTGCTCTGCATCTTTGATTGTCACTGAGTTACCTTGAAACCAGTTCAGGAGGTCTTTGGAGGTCTTCAGTCCAACCTGTCTGCCGAAGGCCGTGGGACACTGGCTGACCACCTCTATGAACGCAAAGCCTTTGGTCTGAAGCGCGGTCTTGACGGCTTCCCTAAGGGGTCCCACATGGTGTGTTGTCCATCGGGCTGAGTAGTTTGCTCCCGCGGCTGCCACAACGCGTGCGGCGTCGATAGGTCTTTCGAAGCTGCCGTAGGGCGTCGTGGTGGTCACGGTTGACAGGGGTGTTGTGGGCGCGACCTGCGCTCCGGTCATCCCATAGATCATATTGTTGGACATGATCACGGTCACGTCAAGGTTTCTTCGGGCTGCATGAAAGAGGTGGCCGAGGCCTATTCCAACTAGATCTCCGTCTCCACCGAAAACAACGACGTTGAGATCAGGTCGCATCAGTTTGACGCCCAGGGCGACAGGGATGCTTCTGCCATGGGTGACGTGTATAGAGTCTGCTTCGAAGTAGGGTGAGGGGATCCAGGCGGCACAGCCTATTCCACTGCAGAAAACGAACTTCCTCAGGTCTCGGAAGCCCAGTTCATGGACAGCTTGGAGAAAGGTGTTGGCAATGGTGTAGTCGCCGCATCCGGGGCAGAACGGAAAACGGATGTCCCTGAGGTATTGTCGTATGTTGAAGGTCCTTGAGGACATTTCAGGGGGCCTCCCTTATCTTGGCAAGTATTTCTTCTGGGGTTATCATCTCGCCTCCTCCGATTTTGTTGAGGGGGATTATGGAGGCGTTTCCTTGAGCGGCTCTCTGCACTTCATGTAGAGCTTGGCCGAGGTTCATCTCGGGAACTATGATTGTCTTCGCGGATTCAGCCATGGTTTGAATGGCTCGGTGGGGGAAGGGCCACATGGTTTTCAGCCTGATGTGGCCCACCGTCAACCCATTTTCCTCTGCTTCTTCAATGGCTTCATAGGCGGCGCGTGACGTGCAGCCGTAAGACACGATTCCTATTTCGCAGTTTTCCTCGTTTTTCACCTCATAGTCGGCGATTTTGATTTGGTCTCGCTCAATCTTTCTGTGAAGCCTCTCCACAAGTCGTCTGTGGACCTCTGGGTCTGCGGTTGAGCGGATTCCTCTTTCGTCGTGGGTTGACCCTGTGATGGCTACATTGAAGCCCTCACCCACGGCGGGCATAGGTGGAACGTCCTCACCACCGAAGAATAGTTCCTGACCTGGCTTGGGTTTCCTCCTATTGATTATCTCGATGTCATCGGCGCTGGGGATGGTCATCCTCTCGGTCATGTGTGCGATAATCTCGTCTGCCAAGACTATCACTGGCGTGCGGTAGGTCTCCGCTAGATTGAAGGCCTTGATGGTGAGGTCGAACATCTCCTGCACCGAGTTTGGGAGCAGTGCTATTGTGCTGTAGTCTCCGTGGCTTCCCCATCTGGCTTGCATGACATCTCCCTGACCACACTTAGTGGCCTGCCCCGTGCTTGGCCCGGCTCGCTGGACATCCACAACCACACATGGCGTCTCCGTCATGAAGGCTAGGCCCAGGTTCTCCTGCATCAGGCTGAACCCTGGGCCTGAGGTGGCTGTCATGGCCTTGGCGCCAGCCCAGCTAGCTCCTATGATGGCGGCCACGCTGGCCATCTCGTCCTCCATCTGGATGACAACGCCACCCAGAGGAGGGAGCCGTCGGGCCAGGTGCTCGGCGATCTCGGTCGCCGGGGTTATGGGGTATGCAGCGTAGAACCTGCAGCCAGCTGTGACAGCGCCTTCGGCGCATGCTTCGTTGCCTTGGAGAAACCGGGTTCCCTCAGCCATCCTGTGCAATGGAGATCAGTCCTCTCTTGGCGGTAAGGCGGCTTGGGTATTTTATCCTTGGCGCGGAGCTGGTCAATGCGCCTTCGACCGATAGATGGCTTTCTCCAAGATCGATTGACCGCTGCCTTTCGACTGGCAGCCGGCCGGGTTTGAAACAGGGGAGAGAAACAGGAAGTACTGGGAAAGCCGGTCTAGTCTAACCGCTCGTAGGGCACGTATTCTTTGCCGAGCAGCTCACGCGCAATGATGATTCGCATTACGTTCATGCCGCCTTCTGCACCTATACTGTAGCTGCGGACCCCTCGTATGCCCATCTCGACATCGCATTCCTTTGTGTAGCCGAAGGCTCCGTGCCAGTCGGCCACCTCGTTGAGGATTTCAACTGCGTCGATGGGGCTGCGGAGTTTGGCCATAGCGCAGGCGATGGCGACTTTGTGGTGGTCGTACTTGGGGTCGCCAGCATTCATTTTGTCCATCATCCAGGCGGCCTGATAGGTCAGCAGCCTGTTGCTGGAGACTTTGCACCATGCCTCAGCCAGCGGGAAGGAGATGCCTTCGAATCGGGCAAGAGGTTTGCCGAAGGCTTTTCGTTGCTTTATGTAGTCCATGCCTACCTGGAGGCCGGCTTCAGCTGCTCCGACGCAGGTGGCTCCGATGAGGACGCGGGCTGCGCTGAAGCCTTCCATGCAGTAGTAGAATCCTCTGGTGGGGTCGCCGATGATCCAATGCGCAGGAATCTCCACGTTCTCAAGGGCGAAACCGCCGGTCGATATGCCCATACGCCCCATATCCTCGAACAAAGTCGTGGTGAGGCCGGGGGTGTCCTTCTCCACCGGGCAGATGAAGGCGGTGATCCCACGGTGTTTGGGTTTAGCGTTCTTGTCCATGAAGGCGGAGGTGAAGTAGCGGCCTTTCATAAGGCTGGTGGACTCTTTGACGCCGCTGATGTAGACCTTCTCCCCGTTAACGACGTATTTGTCGCCTTTCTTTGCGATCTCAGTGCGGGTGGCGCCAACGATGTCACTGCCGCCTCCTGGCTCGGTGGTGGCGATGCCGAAGAAGTACTCGCCCTTGCAGACTTTTGGAAGGATCTCTTGGCAGGCTTCCTCGGTGCCATGTCTTGCGAAGACGCTCGCCCAAGACGCTTCCACCAAGTAGAAGACGGGGATCGCTATGCTGATGTCTGCCCGAGCCAACTCTTCAGCGCCGATGCAGGCGAGGGTGAAGTTCCCGCCAGGACCGCCATACTTCTCTGGGACTGTAACGCCGAGAAGACCGAGGTTCGCCATGCCCTTGATTATTTCGAGGGGGATCTGGCCCTTGGTGTCCATTTCACGGACCCTTGGCTTTATCTCCTTCTGCGCAAACTCTCTGACGGTCTTCCTGAACAGCTCCTCTTCTTCCGAGAACTCGAAATTCATCTCTAAATCCACTCCAGATAGATGATCGACCGTCGCTCTTCGTGCCCGTCGTTTTAAACGTTTACATGCGCGAAGCCGAAGGCCACCTTAAGTGATGTCCAGAATCTTGTGTCTATTTTCTCTCCTTTTTGACGCGTTCTATCTCTTGGGTGAGAGCTGGAACGATTTTGAAGAGGTCGCCGACGATTCCGAAGTCGGCTACGTTGAAGATCGGGGCTTCCGGGTCGCTGTTGACGGCAACAATGATGTCAGAGGTTCGCATGCCAACCAAGTGCTGTATGGCGCCGGAGATTCCGCATGCAATGTAGAGCTTGGGTGAGACTGTTTTCCCTGATTGTCCGACCTGCTGGTGGTGAGGCATCCAGCCTGCGTCGACTATCGGCCTCGAGCCTCCGACGGTGGCTTGAAGGGTCTCAGCGAGGTCGCGGGCGAGCTCCAGGTTTTCCGGGGATTTGAGACCTCGACCGCAGCTGACTATAAGGTCGGCTTCCTCAACGCTGACGGCTTCAGCGGAGACCTCCTTCACGTTCTCCACGGTCTTCGTCCTAATTGCCCGGGGATCGACATTTATCTTCAGCTCCTCCACGACCGCTTTCTTCGAGGGATCCGGGTTCGGGGGTTTGAATACGTTCGGTCGAACGGTCGCCATCTGAGGCCTGGTGTAGGGTGTGAGGATCGACGCCATGATGTTTCCGCCGAAGGCAGGCCGGGTTTGGACTAGCTGCCTCTCGTCGTTGATGTCGAGGCCGGTGCAGTCTGCTGTGAGGCCTACCTGCAGGCGAGCTGCAACTGTCGGTGCGAGGTCGCGGCCGTTGGTCGTAGCTCCGAAGAGGACGACGTTCGGTTTGTGTCGAAGGATGATGCCTGAAAGCACATCGGTGTACGCGTCGGTCGTGTATCTCTCTAGGGCTGGATGCTCAGCAAGGTAGACCTTGTCTGCGCCGTGGGCAACCAGCTCGTCGGCCAGCTCAGATGCGTTGTTTCCGAGGACCACAGCGCTAAGGGGTTCTTCCAGTTTGTCAGCCAGGGTTCGGCCTTTGCCAAGCAACTCGAGAGCAACGCTCCTAAGCTTTCCGTCGGCCTGCTCCGCGTACACCCAGACTCCTTTGTAGTCAACCAGCTTGGAGACATCCACCCGTTTTCTCTCGATGGAAATGGCCTCGACGGGACAGATATTGACGCACGCTCCACAGAGGGTGCAGGCGTCTCCGATAACCGCCTTCTTGTCGCTGAGTGTGACAGCCCCAAATGGACAGGCCTTCACGCATAGGCCACAACCGGTGCATTTCTCAAGGTCGACTTTGATCACTTCATTCCACCTGTGCCCTACAGAAGGTTCTTCTCGAAAAGGAACTGGACGAGCTGTTTCGCGGCATCCTCTGGGTTCGATCCGTCTACCTTGATCCCTTTTCCACGTGGCTCAGGTGTGAAGACCTCGACAACCTGTGTCAACGAGCCGGCGAGACCGTACTGTTCGGGGTCACCTCCGATGTCGGCGACGGTAATCGTCTTGATCTCCTTTCGGTTGGCGGCAAGTATGTTCATCAGGCTGGGCAGCCTGGGCTCGTTCAGCCCCTTGATGGCTGTGAGCAGAACTGGCAGCTTGCACTCGACGACATCGTAGCCCTCATCGGTTTCCCGGTGTACAGTCACTTTTTTCAGGTCTTGATGCAACTCCACCTTTCTCACGTAAGTGATGTGTGGGATTCCCAGCAGCTCAGCCAGCTCAGGTCCGACTTGCGCCGTGTCGCCGTCGATCGCCTGCTTTCCGCAGAAGACAACGTCATACGACATCTTCCTGATCACTTTGGAAAGAGTATGGGCGGTAGCCCAGGTGTCCGCGCCGGCAAACACCCTGTCAGTGATCAGGACGGCCTTGTCAGCACCCATCGCCAGACACTTGAGGAGTGCATCCCTGGCCTGAGGAGGGCCCATGGTAACAACCGTAACAGTTGCTCCAACTCGTTCCTTGATCCGCACCGCCTCTTCGACAGCGATCTCATCGAATGGGTTGACGATACTCGGCACGCCGTTGCGTATCAGCGTCCGGGTCTCCGGGTCTATCTTGACCTCAGTTATTTCCGGAACCTGCTTAATGCAGACGACGATATCCATCCGTCACGCCTCCAACGCAGCGTCGATAAATGTTCCTCCTTCGGTGCGACGCAGATTAGGCCTCCTTAAAATCTTTCGAACAGCTCCTGAATCAAGTCTTTCAGCAACCATTTATCATCGATCGGAAACTTGTGTGCGAGGAAACAATTGGAAGATTCATAAACTTAGAGATGTCGAGTTATCCGCGTTTCTAGGCTCCCTCTCGGCATCGCTCCAATCAACTTCTCGACGAGTTGTCCATTCTTGAAGACCAAGAGTGTAGGGATGCTCATTATCCCATATTGCATTGCCGTCGCGCTGTTTGAATCTACATCCAATTTGCCGAACACGATCTTCCCCTTGTAGTCGCGAGCCAGCTCCTCCACAACCGGGGCAATCATGCGGCATGGAGCACACCAAGCAGCCCAACAGTCCACAACCACCAATGGATATTTCTGGATCACCTGACTGAAGGATGCGTCCGTAACTTCGAGAGGCTCACCTGGATACTCTTCGTTGGACCCCTCAGCCTTCGTCCTTTCCGTCATCTCTCGTAGCTTCTTCTGCCTGATCCGCTCCAGCTCGTCCACCTATGTCACCTGTAGTCCGAAGCTTGCCTTCGAAATGAACGTGTTAAAAAGTGTATGTCTCTGCCTCGATCGAGCGATTGATCAATTGCGGTGTGAGGTTGGCTCTCGGATCTTCAATACTCGTAGAAGCCTTTCCTAGTCTTTATCCCTAGCTCTCCCTTCTGCACCTTCTCCACTAGTAGTTGGGGTGGCTTGTACTTCTCCCCGAACCCTCTCTCGAGGGTCCTGGAGACCTCCAGGGCAACATCTAGTCCCACGAAGTCTGCGAGCCTTAGAGGTCCCATGGGGAAGTTGGTTCCCAGCGTCATGGCTTTGTCGATGTCTTCGCGTGAGGCGATGCCTTCCTGCAGCAGTAGAACGGCCTCATTCAGTATTGGTCCAAGTATTCTATTGACTATGAATCCCGGTGAGTCCCTGCATGTCACCGTCTCCTTCTTCAGCCTGTGAGAAAGATCGTCGATCACCTTCACGGTCTCGTCGCTTGTCTTCTCGCCTCTGACGATCTCGACAAGCCTCATCGCTGGGACTGGGTTGAAGAAGTGCATGCCGACCACTTTTTCAGGTCGGTTCGTTACGGAAGCGATCTCTGTTATGCTCAGAGATGATGTATTGGTAGCAAGTATCGCATTGCTGGGGGCTAAGTCATTGATCTTCCTGAAGACCTCCTTCTTAACGTCAATATTCTCGTAGACAGCCTCGATAACTATGTCTGCGTCCTTGACCGCTTCTGCCACATCAACCGTTCCTCTGATCCTGCCCATGATTTCCTCTGCCTGTTTCGGAGTGATCTTCCCCTTGTTGACCCCCGTGATGACGTTATCTTTGATTCTCTGCATGCCACGCTTGAGGAGGTCGTCGTTCTGCTCTGTCACCGAAACGTTGAGACCGTTGAAGGAACACCAGTAGGCTATGCCACTTCCCATCGCTCCCGCCCCTATGACGGCGGCTCTCTTGATCTCCATCTCCTCTCCATCCTCTAGGCTGCGAGTATGACTGCCATTATCAAGCGGGCAAGGTGGAAGGCTTCGTGGCCTGCTCCTATCAAGACGAGGTCCCAGCTCTTCATAGCCTCGCCGAATCTTCTTCTCCCCGTGAAGACATCCGTGATGACTCCTGAAGGAGCTCTTACCGTGAGGTCGGGGCTCGGGTTGATGCCGGCTCTCACCTCCATCCTTCCATCCTGCACTACGAGGTAGAAGTTCTCCGGGTCTGTCTCGAACTGTATGATTTTCCCGTGGTATCTTCCGACCCAGTATCTCATCGCCTTCTTGGTCTCCTCCTCTCGATTGGCCTTCATAGCCACGGCTTCGATGAACTTTCTGATTCCTGCTGCGCTCACTTCGCTCCTTCCTCCTGCATCCATGCCTTGACCGCGTCGAGCGCAGCCTTCTCGACGCTTGAGGCTCTCATGTTGCCAAACCTTTTCTTCACGGCGTCAAGGAACTTCATGTACACATCTTGATCCATGCGGAGGACCACCCTTCCTTTTCTGTCCTCGATCATCGCTTCCGCCGTTAGCCGTGCGACCGTCTTGAACGACTCGTGCTCTACGTCATCCATCTTCAGCTCGGGGTAACCGATCCATTCGCCGCTCGGTGCCTTCCTGTACTTGGCCATCTTACGTCACCCCCATCTTCTGGAGCTCTTCAGCTGTCTTCCTTTCAAAACCTGTGAGGAACGGCCACTGAACCACGAACATCAAGCCGCCGCCTTTCACGGCTCCGACATATATTCGGCCGCCATCCACCTTTACGAACTGGAGGAGTATCAGTTCGGATGCCTGCTCGACAGATAGGTTTGATTCTCGGGCGATCTCCTCGAGCTTCTTCTGCACGCTTGGCTCCAACTCCAATTTCATTCTGAGCCCTCCTTCCTCAGAGCCAGCCTCCTGTATGGGAGGCCCCATCTCTCGCTGTACACAAGTCCCTCGATCGGAAACCGCGACGGACCCAGCATCCTCTTCTCCTTTGGAACTCCGATGGCGAGTATGGAGATCGGTTCCCAGCTCCTCGGTATGCCGAGCCGATCGCAGATCATCTCTCGGTGCCTTGGATTTATTATGGACAAAGCCATGTAGCCACATCCATATCCCATCGAGTGGGCAACCAGCCACATCTGAAGGATACCCATGGCAACGACAACGGAACCGAACAAGTATTGGGGATAGTTGTAGTGCGCGTCGTGAAAAGACTCAGAACCACAGGCAACTATCACGGCGTCAGCGTGTTTGGGGTACTCGAACAGGCTACCGTCCCTTATGTCTTCAAACTCCTTCGGTCTGTTCTTGTCCGGAAGGTACCAGAGACGACCCTGCGTAAGCTCGTAGGCAGCCGCGCCAAAGACCTGCTGGGCGGTTTCAACCGCCGCCTGAGCTATGAGGTCCTTCATCTCTTGATCCTCCCTGATCACGACGTATCTCCACATCTGCATGTTTTCTGGAGAGGGGGCGTAGCGAGCTGCGTCCAATATCTTCTCGATGTCTTCGTCCGGAATCTTTTCGCCCGTGAAGTCTCTTATGCTTCTTCTCGTCTTGATCGCGTCCAGCACGTCCAATCAGTATCACCGGCACAGCGTCTCTGTGGAATTGTTATATCTCTTTCGATCGATCGCGTTTTCGACGCTAACCTGATGGGGGAAAAGTATATTGTATGCACTGTCCGACGGTAGCCCCGGGGCGAATCAGTTTGATCTCACCCGTTCTCCATTCTATCCCGAGTGACAGGAAGTCACAGACTGCGAACGATTCTCCGCCCACGAGAGATGCGCCGGCATCATCGATGACATCTCAGGAGAGATCTCTCGTTTCACCCACGGCAAAAGCTCGCAGACCTAGGGGAAAGGTGGTTATCCGCGAGGACGTGTGCAAAGGATGCGGACTCTGCGTTGAGGCTTGCCCCTTCGGCCTGCTTGTAATGTCACAAGAAATAAACAGAGAAGGGTACCACCCTGCTGCGTTCCTGGACAATGGCGGAAAATGTACGGCTTGCGGCCTCTGCTTCAGGACATGCCCTGACTCTGCTCTCGAAGTCTACAGGTTAAGAAAAGAGGTGGACTAGGTTGAGCGGCAAGACATACATAAAGGGCAACGAGGCGGTCGCCCATGCCGCGATAAGGGCTGGCTGCGAGGCTTTCTTCGGCTATCCAATAACACCCTCCAGCGAGATCCCTGAAACCCTTGCGAAGGAGTATCCGGCTAATCTGAGGGTGTTTCTGCAAGCCGAAAGCGAGTTGGCTGCGATCAACATGGTCTACGGAGCGGCGTGCACCGGCTCCAGAGTCATGACAGCGTCGTCAAGCCCGGGTATGAGCCTCAAGCAGGAGGGGATCTCCTACCTCGCCGGCGCAGAACTGCCGGCCGTAATCGTCAACGTCAACAGAGCCGGGCCAGGTCTCGGGAACATCGGCCCGGAGCAGAGTGACTACTTTCAGGCGACGAGGGGGGGCGGGCACGGCGGCTACAGGATGATCGTGCTCGCCCCCAACTCCGTCCAGGAGATGGCGACACTCACAATGGACGCCTTCGAGCTGGCCGAGAGATACAGGAACCCTGTTCTCATTCTCACAGACGCATACCTTGGACAGATGAAGGAAGACGTCGTTTTTCCTCAGAGGGAGATAGTCAAGACGGACAATTCCTCTTGGGCTATTGTGGGGGCCAAGGATAGAGACACACATGTCATAACCTCTATCCACCTAGATTTTGCCGAGATGGAGAGGCACGTCACCCACCTGATCGAGAAGTACGAGAAGATGAAAAAAGAACAGGTTAGGTTCGAAGAGTACAGAACGGATGACGCTGAACTGATAGGAGTCGCCTATGGCATCGTCTCGAGAATACTGAAGGACACGGTCGACAGGGCGCGGAGAAGGGGCATGAAGGTCGGAATGATCAGGCCCATAACGTTGTGGCCTTTCCCATACAAGAGGATCGGTGAGCTTGCTGGGCACGCGAAGGCTTTCCTCACAGTGGAGTTGAATACAGGTCAGATGGTGGAGGACGTGAGGCTTGCTGTGAACGGACGAGCCCCCGTATATTTTCACGGCCGCTACGGCGGCAAACTTCCCTCGGGAACGGAGATCCTAGAGGAGACGGCCAAGATCATAGGTGAGAAAACATGAGCGTCGATCTCGAGGGGGCGGAGAGGGTCCACGCGCGGCCCTCCTATCTCTTCGACAAGCATACGCACTACTGCCCCGGATGCGGACATGGGATCCTTCTTCGGATACTCGCCGAGGCTATCGACGAGATGGGAATAGGAGACAGGGCAGTCGTCATAAATCCAGTTGGATGCGCGGTTTTCATCTATCACTACCTGAACTGCGACCAGATACAGGCTGCCCATGGAAGAGCGCCAGCCGTCGCCACAGGTGTGAAGCGCCTCAAACCCGAATTGGTGGTCATCAGCTATCAGGGGGACGGAGACCTGGCTGCAATCGGGACGGCGGAGATAGTCCACGCCGCCAACCGGAGCGAGAACATATCTGTGGTGTTCGTCAACAACGCCGTCTACGGAATGACCGGGGGACAGATGGCTCCAACCACGCTTCCAGGACAGGTGACGACGACCACGCCCTTCGGGAGGGATGTAAGGGATGCGGGCGGCCCGATAAAGGTCTCCGAGATGCTCTCTCAGCTCGACGGACCAGTGTACATCGAGAGGGTGTCGGTGAGCAGCCCCAAGAACATAATCAAAACGGAGAAGGCCATCAAAAAGTCCCTCCGCGTACAGATGGAAAACAAGGGCTTCTCCTTGGTAGAGGTCCTCTCCAACTGCCCAACCAACTGGAAAATGCGGCCCCAGGAATCCATGAAGTGGGTTGAGAGAGAGATGATGAAGCACTTTCCCCTTGGGGTGTACAAAGACAGGAGCGGGCTGCCGTAGATGAGCTCCCAGAAGAAGCTGGAACTCCACAGGATATTGATAGCTGGGTTCGGGGGACAGGGCGTCCTGGCTCTCGGCGACACCATAGCCTATGCAGCCATGAGAGAGGGCAGGCACATAACCTGGATACCGTCATACGGACCCGAGTCGAGGGGAGGCACATCGAACTGCCACGTAACCATATCGGACGGCGAGATCAGCTCCCCCGTCGTGGACGAGCCCGATGTCTTCATCGCAATGAACCTTCCGTCTATGGATAGGTTCGAGGCCGCCGTGAAGAAGGGAGGCCTGATAATCTACAACAGCTCGCTGATCAATCGGAAGCCTCACAGGTCAGACGTCAGGTCGGTGGCCATTCCAGCAACAGACGTCGCCAACGAGCTGGGGAACATCAACGTTGCAAACATGGTGGCCCTCGGGGCGTATCTGAAGTTCACGGGGGTTGTGTCGAGAGACACCGTCATCAACGAAGCCATCCCCCACATTCTGGTTGGCAAGAAGAAGGAGCTGATAGATCTTGACGTCAAGGCCGTCGATGAAGGGGTGAAGATTGCGGGCAGAGGTGCTTGAGCCCGCCGGCGCCGGGACACAGTTCTGCGACGGACTCGCAAAAATCCACTAGCCTATGTATGCAGTCGTCTTCTTGAAGTCCCTTATCGTCATCTGGTAGTTCGCTAGATCCTCGCCGGTCAGACTAGGCCGGATCTTGCCCAGCGCATGCTCATAGTGTTTCAGCGCAACTTCCTCGGTCTTGATGTCCTCTCTCGCCGCGTTCAACGCCGCTTCTCTACACACCGCCTCTACGTCGGCGCCCGTGAAGCCCTCTGTACGGGTCGCGAGGTCCTCCAGCTTCACGTCGTCAGCAAGAGGCATCTCCTTCGTGTGTATCTTGAATATGGCAAGCCGAGCATTCTCGTCAGGTGGAGGGACGTACAACACTCTGTCAAATCGTCCCGGCCTCATCATGCCTGGGTCGAGAATGTCTGGTCTGTTCGTGGCTCCTATGACAACGACGCCCTTGAGACTCTGAAGGCCATCGATCTCCGTCAGCAGCTGGTTCACTATCCTGTCCGTGACACCGGAATCGCTGTGCGTCCCCCTTCGAGGCGCTATCGAGTCCAGCTCATCGAAGAAGACTATGCATGGCGCCGTTTCCCTGGCTTTCCGGAATATCTCTCGTACCGCCTTCTCCGACTCGCCGACCCACTTGCTGAGGACCTCTGGCCCCCTCACCGAGATGAAGTTTGCTTCGCTCTCAGTGGCAACGGCCTTGGCAAGGAGAGTCTTGCCTGTCCCAGGGGCGCCGTACAGAAGCAGGCCTCTCGGCGGCCTGATCCCCAGCCTCTTGAATAAATCAGGGTGTTTGAGAGGCCACTCAACGGCTTCCCTCAATTCCTGCTTTATGCTCTCCAGCCCGCCCACCTCCTCCCACTTGACGTTGGGGATCGTAAGCACTATCTCCCTCAACGCGGCGGGTTGAACGATCCTGAGCGCGTTGGCGAAGTCGTCTCTCGTCACCTTGATCTGCTCCAGCACCTTTGTCGGGACAACGTCCTTCTCGAGATCTATCTTGGGCATGACTCTGCGCAGGGCGTTCATAGCCGCTTCCCTAGCTAGGGAAGCAAGGTCAGCGCCGACGAAGCCGTGAGTTATGGCTGCCAGTTCATCGAGGTTCACGTCATCAGCAAGAGGCATGCCCCGAGTGTGTATCGTCGCTATCTCCCTTCTACCGTCCCTGGTCGGGACACCGGCCCTTATCTCCCTGTCAAACCTTCCGGGTCTTCGGAGAGCGGGATCCACAGCCTCAACTCTGTTCGTGGCAGCTATAACGACCACGTTTCCCCGCGAGGTCATTCCATCCATCAACGTCAGGAGCTGCGACACCACTCTTCGCTCGACTTCCCCTGTCACTTCACCCCTCTTGGGGGCTATGGCGTCGAGTTCATCGATGAAGATGATCGCCGGAGCGTTCTTCTCCGCTTCCTGGAAGACCTCTCTCAGCCTGGCTTCGGATTCGCCGTAGAACTTGCTCATTATCTCCGGTCCATTGATCATGAGGAAGGTAGCTCCGGTCTCATTTGCCAGAGCCTTGGCTATGAGGGTCTTACCGGTACCTGGCGGCCCATGGAGAAGAAGGCCTTTCGGCGGCTCGATTCCCAGGTGCTTGAAGAGCTCGGGATGCTTCATCGGCAGCTCCACCATCTCTCTGATTCGCTGAAGCTCTTCGTGGAGTCCGCCGATGTCTTCGTATGTCACGCCTCCAACTTCTTCTGTCCTCTTGACAGGCGTCGCGCTCACTTCCACCCTGGTGTTCTCTGTCACGACAACGCCGGCGGAGGGACTGGTGCCCACGACCTTCAGCTCCAGCCCCATTCCCAGAACAGGCACGATCACCACGTCGCCCTTCGTCACCGGCTGGTTCATCAGTTGAACCCTCACCACCCTTCCGAAGTCTCCTACGAATGGAAGAGGCTCGAAGGGAGCGAGCACAATTCTGGAGGCAGGCTTGACGCTACCCCTCGATATCTTAACGAAGTCGCCCACAGTCACTCCGGCGTTCCTCCTAATCTCGGCGTCAATCCGAACTATCCCTGTGCCGTCGTCGTCGGCATAAGGCGGCCACACGATAGCCAACGTGTTCTTCTTCCCCGATATCGTGACTATATCCCCGGGCTTCAAATCAAGCTCCCTGACGGCCATGCTGTCCACGCGCGCAATCTTCCTTCCGATGTCTCTCTGTTTTGCCTCCGCGACCCTTAGGCTCACGTCTTTCTTCTCCGTCAAACTCCACAACCAGCCAGCTTGTCCATCTTCGAGGCAACTCGGAACAGCGCGGTATAAATTATTTACACACGTCTCTCTTCTTGCCAACGTTTTTATGGCGCGCAGCGCTCGGCCGCTGTGTTCTACTGGTGGCGCTTTTGACACGCAGAAGGATAGCCTATTAGGGTCTGGAAGAAGCACCTTTTCCGCGCCAGTCATATGTTGTCGGGTTGATCTAGAGGCGAATTGGTTGCCGTCAAGCTCGCAGATGGCGAGCGAAGCCTTGGAGAGATTCTTGAGGCTGACAGAGCCGAGGCGTCCAAGGCGCAGTACGTCAAGTACGTCCGCGACCTTGCCGATGCCCTGAATACGACACCCGACGACATTCTAGAATCGCTGAAAGCGAACCCCGAGAAGCTCCCTGACTATGTTTCGAAGTGGCTGAAGGCTCGGCAGCACCTAAGCAGCAAGACCGTCGAGAACCGGCTGGCCGGCGTCAAGGTCTGGCTCATGTGGAACGATCACTACGACGAGGCGAACGACAATGTACCCTACTGGCGGGCGGCTTTGCGGCGAAAGATCGATCGACGAGTCATTAGACCGCTAGATGAGCCGCCTATCGAGCGTTTCAGATCGGTACGAAGGTCAAGACCCTCAGACAAGCGATTTCCGGCGTTTTCAAGGGCCCCCCTAGTCTCGATGGATCTTCCAGAAACCTTTTGAACCTGAGGGTCACTATCGCTATTGCGAAGCCCGGGAAGGGGCTCAGTGTTGAAGAGTTCATTGACTCGAAGAGCTAAAAGTGCTGCTTCAAAACGCCGAAAGATAGCCGTTCTGGGCGCCGGAGGAAGGGACTTCCACAACTACAACTTGTTGTTCAGGAACAACCCCGACTACGAGGTGGTTGCCTTTGTCTTCACTCAGATCCCTAGGCAGGCCGGCCGTAGGTACCCACCGCAGCTCGCAGGAGAATTGTATCCAGACGGCGTTCCTATCGTCGACATGAGCGAGCTCAGGAAACTCGTGCAAGACCAGGGCGTCACAGAGGTTCTGCTGGCCTTCAGCGACCTCACATACGAGAAAGCTATGGATATCGAGACAACCATCCTGAGCTATGGGGCTCACGTGAAGCTGGCTTCACCCTCAAAGACAATGCTCGTCTCTGGCAAGCCCGTTGTGGCCATATGTGGCGTTCGAACTGGCGTCGGAAAAAGCACGGTGACAAGATACGCTGTGAAGGTCTTCTCGGAAATGGAAGCAAAAGCGGTGGTCATCCGTCACCCCATGGCGTACGGCGACCTCCTAGCCAAGAACGTGCTGCACTTCAAAGCCACGGCAGACGTCCTTGAGGACAATACACTGACGATCGAGGAGAGGGGCGAATACCTGACTCTGGTTGAGTCGGGAGCTGAGACCTATGCCGGAGTTGACTACACCCGAGTTCTAGAGGAAGCGGAGAGAAACGCCGACGTGATAATCTGGGATGGAGGAAACAACGACGTCTCGTTCATCAAGCCTGACCTCTACATCACCGTCGCAGATGCCACAAGGCCAGGCCAGGAGGTGGGCAGCTACCCAGGAGAGCTGAATGTCCTACTGGCGGACGTGGTCGTCATAAACAAGGTAACGGCATCCTCGAAAGCCGATGCGAAGAAGATCGCAGACAACATCAGCGCGATCAACCCCAACGCCAACATCATCCGAGCCTCAATGCCGCTGAAGCTCGACAGACCTTCCCTCATCAAGGGGAAGAGAGTTCTAGTGGTCGAGGACGGCCCAACCGTCACCCATGGAGGAAGGCCCTACGCCGCCGCCTACATGGCCACCCAGAAGAATTCGCCCAAGAGAATAGTTGACCCTAGACCCTACGCGCAAGGATCGATCAAGGATCTCTATCGAAGCTACCCTTGGATGGGTAAGGTCCTGCCGGCGGTCGGCTACGACGAACAGCAGATCAATGACCTGATGGACACCGCCAAGATCGTTCCCTGCGACTCGATAGTCTACGACATCATAACCGGCCTCGGAGACATGTTGTCAAAGATCAAACCAGTGGCTAGAGTAAGCTACGCGCTCAGGGAGGAGAAGGGCGAACCGCTCAAGAAAGTTCTGACGTCCTTCCACAGGAGTCACGGCTGACAGGCGGGAGCGGCCGGTCACCAAGTCAACGCGATCGATTGTCGATCAGAGAATCGGCGACTCAACGCAGTGATCGATCGAAGTTGAGCTTTAGCTCGAATTTTGTTTCGCTCCAGCCTTATATTCCCGGTGAATCGACGGGCACCCAGTTTCTGGGAGTTCATTCTCCAGGGGGACCAAGCGTGTACAGGACGGGCCAGAGGGATCTTGAACTCGCCTTCGGCCGCCTCTCTCCCTGGTACTACCAGTCGATCAAAGAAAACATGGGGCCTATGATCAGATCCTTCCTCGACATCTACGGCCCCGACGCTCTCGTTGAGAGCCTCTCCGACGCCTACTGGTTCGACTGCCTCGCCAAGATCCTGGGCTTGGAGAAGATGGGTAGCGGATCGACGACGGTGTTGACAGCCGTTCTCAGAGAACTCCTTGGCTACGACGACGGCGTCGTCATCGTCGGAGGCAAGAGCCTCAGAGCCTTCAGGGTCCCGGCTGAACTCGATCAAGTGGCTTACATATTCAACCTGAGTAGCAGCCAACTGGAGGCCCTCAAGTACAGCAGCAGAATGACCGCCAAGGTGGATTCAGCGGCCATCCAAGACGGGTTCAGCCTTTACCAACACGTGATGGCGGTCTCCCTCCACGGAAAATGGTCTGTTGTCCAGCAGGGAAGGAACCTCCTAAGCGGAATGGCTCGAAGATACCACTGGTCCTCACATAGAATAAGGGAGACGAAGAGTTACGTAGACACTCCCCATCAGGGAATCGTGAGCGACATACTAGTAGACTGGGTACTCGATATGACCGCAAGAGAAAGCGCTGAGAGCCGAAAGGCCTGCGTCGATCTTGCGAAGGAGAGCCCCACCAAGTTGAAGAAGTTCAAGCGCCTCGCCAAGGAGAAGGGGCAGACAACTCTTCTAGACTGGGTTCCCTCCAAACAACCTCAGACTTCCACGCCCAGCTCCCTGCCGCTGAAAACAAACTGGAGGCTCATGGAACGCCTGAATACCCTCGCACCCGAGAGCTTCGAACAGCTCCTCGCAGTCAGGGGTGTTGGAACGGCGACCGTGAGGTTCCTTGCCCTAACTGCTGAGGCCATCTACGGAGTAAGACCTAGCTTCACCGACCCGGCGATGCTCGAGGGAGAGATGGAGCAATCGTGTAGAGAGAGATTTCTCACCAAGCTGAGTTGCAGGCTTCTCGAGAGCGTCCGAAACGCGTCGATCCCGCATGGCAGGAAGAGGGTTCTCATTAACAGAATAGGGGACTGCGCAAATTCGGCTGGATGAGCCGATCGCAGCGAGCATCCAGAAGGTTCGGACTATCTTCTCCTCTATCCCAGCACTTCCCTCAACGTTGCCTCAAGCGGCTCCTTACCCACCGCCCCGACGATCCTCTTCACCTCACTTCCTTCCTTGAATACCACAAAGGTTGGGATGGCCCTCACGCCATACCTCGAGGCTATCGCCGGGTTCTCATCGACGTTCACCCGTGCAAACACAAACCTACCGGAATAGCTGCCTGCGAGTTCCTGAAAGAGCGGCTCCATGAATTTGCAGGGGGCACACCACTCTGCCCAGAAGTCAACCAAGACAGGGATCTCGTTCGAGATCAGATTATCGAAATTCTCGTCGTTGCCGACAGATATGTCCATGGGTTTCTCGCTCATCTAGGATTTACGCCCCTCCACCCCTTTTCTCCTTCGCCCGAGTTTTCCCTTCTCCACGCTGTTTCTCGGCGGCTGACGCCACCCCCGATGCGCTCGCAGACTCTGGAGCGCCTGCCGGAGGCTTGAGCGCGGCTCCACAGCCCACGCATGTATCCTCATCCTCATCGTTCAACGTCCCGCACGATGGGCATCTAACCATGATCTTCATCTTGACCGGGTGACGCTCAATAGAGATCTCTGGCGCGATGTACTCGGGCGGAGAGGAAAACTGCACCTCCTGCGGACGCGGTGACCCGTTCACAACCGCACCTATCACGACCACTACCACGCCTACCAGGAGTAGGGTGAAGGCATGCCCTTCGTAGGGCTGAACCAACTCGGTTCCCAGCACCGATCCATCAGGAGCGTACACCGTCCGTTGCTGAGTATACGCCGAGGTCCAGATCCCAGCCACCGCAAGAAGTCCGCCCAAGATCACAAGAGAGGCTTTCAAGAATTGACTCCACTCCGTTTCGTACTATCCGTCTCACCGCTATGGCTTGGTAAGCGTTCTTGGGGCTGAATTTAAGTCAGCACGTAGGGAGAAGAGGGATTGTCGCGAACTCATTGAGCATTAGCAGTTCAAGACAACGGTGACCGTCTACGACCTTTCTAAATGTCCGAAAATCGGTTATTTCGGGGTTCCTATGCCTTATCCGGGAGGGCCAACCGATAAACTAGGTAAATGTAATCGCCTCCGGTCAAGATCTTCTTGCAGGGAGACCCTTGCATATTCCTAAAACCCTTTTCGAATAGACCTCCAAACTCACTCTGTCTAAACCATTTGCAGACATTGGGATCGGAGAATAGGTACTTGCTTTTTTCGGGCAAGTCTTCTTTGGGAAACGGGCCCAAAGGAAGTTCCGTGTTTGTCATAATCAGTTCAACGTTCGAATCGACGCCCTTCAGCAATCGATCGACCCATTCGTGGAGAAATACCTTCGCCTTAACCTCCACGAAAGGACGATGCGATATGTACTTCTGCGTGACCTCAATCCTTTCATCGTCTCCCATCAGCTCGAATTTTTTGAGAAACCTCTCCACTTCTCTCTCCGCGTCCTGCAACCGACCAAGCTCTATTACCATTTTCTTGATCCATTTCAATGGCTCCGCTGGCTCTCTTTTTTTCACTGCTGATTTTAGAGCATTCGGCATACACTTAGTGCCGCCAGGTTTGTGTATAAGTCTTCCCACCGTGTCCCTGGACCTTGTGAAACGCCCGCAAACGCGTTACTTTCGGCTCTGAATTGATCGAGATCAGGTAGCCATCGTGGATCGATGAAAGAGCACAGCCACGTAAACCCGAGGACTTGGTGGGCCGCCGGGTCGATCGACCTGTCTGGATGGAGTTGACGGTTCGTCGATCAATTCCTCACGCCATGTACCGATCGACTACCCTTTCAGTGAACCGAATATGGGATCCCTCTTCTTGGTGCGAAGGAAGGCAGCATACCCTGTCCTAGACATCGACGGCCGGTCTGTGTGCTGTCTTGCTGCACGGCTGAGGGTCAGAGAATGGGGCGATTCTTCGACAGATCGATAGATAGATCCTCTTCCTCTCTTCATGACAGCTTCTCGGTCGATGGATGGCCACAGTATAAGCAGGGCGTTCAGGATTACCTGAGTCTTGGGGACAGCCGCCTCTTACGAGCCACGGCCTGCAGGTGGCCGCCGAAGCCAGATACCGATGGCACCTCACAGAGCATCATCTGCAGGCGGAGAAGCTTTTTGGCTGCTTCGGGATCGGAGAGGACCCGGTTGACGTTCTCGTTGGATATACCGAGGGACACCGGCTTGCCGATGATCTTGAGAACCTCGAGACCCCTCTTCTCCAGCAGTTCTCGCAGCTCCTCTGGAGTAAAGGCTCTCGACTCGAATCCAGCTCCTCTCACCTCGAACTTTCTTTCGGTCAGAAAACGGATTGCCGCGTCAAAGTCAAGGTCTTCCAGCAGCCTCCTCCTCATCAATGGATACACGCTGTCCACACTCACAACAATGTGCCTTGAGGGCTTGACGACACGTGTGAGTTCGGAGATGGCTTTCTCCCCATCTCCACAGTAAGAGACCGCATCACCGGCGGCGAGAACGAAGTCGAAGTTGTTGCTGGGAAAGTCAAGGTTCCTGATGTCTCCCTGCTTAACCGTGACGAGCTTCTGCAGGCCTTCCCACTCTATTTTTGCATTGGCGACGGCGAGCATTTCCTTCGAGATGTCCACCAGAGTGACGTGTAGCCCTCTGGCCGCCATGGGTATGCTCCACTTGCCTGTGCCTCCCCCTGCATCCAAGACCTCGCCCTTTTGCGGCAGGTATGGCTCTGCGAAGGCCCAGGTGATCTTGTCGTAGAAGTCTCTCCAGTAAGGAGCATCGTAGTTCCTGTCATACTCGTCGGCTACGTTCTTGTAGTATTCTACTATCTTCTCCGTTTGCTCATCCTGATCCTTTGACGGTGTCATGTGGTTCAGAGAGTTAGCTTCCCTCGGAGATATATTCTCTATGGCTTCGAACCATTTCGAGACAGACGTTTTGAGGCACAGCCTTCACGCAGGACGAAGCCGGATCCCGGCCGGGTGTCACAAATCGACCGATTCCAGCCTTTTCAGTGTGCCAGCTCTCTGTGCGTGGCCTGAATCTAAGCATTTTCGCGCAGTTTTTCAGGTTTTTTTGAAGGTCGCGCTTTTAACAGCACCGAGGGCATATTGTTGGTGGCTTGCGCCGGGAGGATAAAGTGATGCCTGAGAAGTCCGAGATATCCGTGGCCTTGGATAGGAAGCTTCTGGACGACTTCTGCCAAGCAGTGCGTGAGGAAGGATGGTTCAACATAAACGACGCAATCGCCAGCGCCATGAGAATATACCTCTATGACGTCGGCTTCTACAAGACCGGGCCAAAGAAGAGGATGGAAACTGCGTACGTGTCTCCGCTTAAGCATCCCGTCTAGGAGATAAGACGTGGAGAATCTCGGGTTCACCTGCCGAGAGACGTACGATTAGGTTCCCGATAACCTGGTGACGACGACGACATCTCCGTCGTCGCAGAGAAGTATCACGCGGTCGTGATGGATTCCCGGCATCGTCTCCAATCGGACTGCTCCTAGGCGACCGCCAAGTTTGTTTCTCAGGCTGCGGCCGACGTTCTGTTCCGCCTCCGGGAGCTCAGAGTGACGCGCCGTTGACAGGACGTTTCTTGGCATTGTGTTTCGAAGCGCTAGCGTAAGCCTTCCACGAAGACCCGTTACCAGGATCTCCGCCGGAACCGTGGCCTCTAGCTCCACATAGGGAGGCGCGTCGACCAAGGACTCCTTAACCTGCTCCGACCTGAGCCCGAACTTCTGAACGAACCTTCGCCTCTCCAAGTGTCTCTTGTAAGATATGCTCTTCACCTCGCCGTCAGACTCCCAGTGAGAACCTTCTCTCACGCCTGCTCTAATTAAGCTTAAGCTTTGCATTCAGCCCTTCCCCGTGATTCGCCCCAGCCCTGGGCCGACCATGCCACCATCGATCAATCAAATGTCCGACTTGTCAAACCGAAGAAGCGTTAGTCTCTTAGCCTGACCTACAACATCAGTCCAGGCAGGCCTCCGCCAAGGACGAAGCGGGGAGGCTGACGCAGAAATCGAACTACAGAAAAAGTTGAGCCGGCCTAAGCTTCGAAAAAATAGAAGACAAGAGATAAACGCCGAGCAATGCTCCACGGGTTCGCCCCGCGCGAGGAATCGAGAGGAGTCAAGGGGCGTCCCCGGATATGCTTGGATCCCATGCCCCTTGGCCCCTCCTTTTGCTACTTTCGGGCCTTGGCGTCGATCGACGGTTGATCCTGGTATGGCGCGCAAGCTACAATGAAGTCAGTTTGACTGATCGATGTTTTGCGTGTGGCGTTCTGACATAGCGTGTCCGTCCCTACCGGGACGATGACTGGCCTCGCCTTACCTTGATCCTCTCTTGGTTTCCGAGCCGGGCCCATATTCTGTCAAAGGCGTCAAGATTTTCTTTCATGAGAGGAGAAAGAGAGTACAGCTCTTCCTGCCTCTCCCCCACAGATCTCGTCACCATTCCATACTCGCCGAGGACAGTGAGGTGATGCCGTGTCGTTTTGTAGTCCAGCGAAAGCATCTTGGAGAGTTGATGTGCGTTGAGCGCTTCTCCCCCACGGAGCTTCTGGATGATCCTCCCTCTGTTCGTGCCACCTCGGGTGCCTGCGATCAGGTTCCAAATCATCTGTTCCATCGACAAGGCTGCCAGACGGCTTTTCCGCGTTGGGACGCCAAATAAAGCCTTGTCTAGGTGACGGGGCAGCACGTCGTTTGAAGCCCTCTGGGATAGCGGGATTTGGCGAAGCCCAATTTCGTTTTCCGCGGTGCCACACCCGCAAAGACAGGAATGAACGAAATCGACCGACGTGACTTGGCAAACTTAAAAGCAGCTTGGAGGCGATTACCTTTCTGGTGTTCAGAAAGTTGGGCAAAACCTTGCAGCCCCACCTCAGAGTCGGCAAGGGGGATGTGGCTCCCTACGTGCTGCTTCCCGGAGATCCGAAGAGGGTTTCATTGATGTGCGAGCTTCTCGACGACTACCGTCAAGTGGCTGACTACAGACAGTACATAACGGTCACAGGAACCTACCAAGGCATCCCCGTCAGCGTAACCAGCACAGGAATAGGATGTCCTGCTGTGGCCATTGCCGTCGAGGAGCTGTGCTCTGTCGGGGCCGGGGTTCTGATCCGAGTTGGAACCACTGGTGCAATCCAGCCAAATATCAAGAGGACGGACATAGTGATCCCCGTGGCTGCCGCGCGCTACGACGGCACTTCCATCAACTATGCTCCGCTACAGTTTCCCGCCGTGGCGGACTGGAGCGTTCTGAACGCCCTTGTCACGAACGCGCGACGCTCTGGCGCACGATTCCACGTGGGCGTGGTCTGGACCAGCGACGCATTCTACGCCGAGGGTCGGCAGCTTCTCGAAAAGCTGGCTGAGCTCAACGTCAAGTCGGTTGAGATGGAGTGCTCCACCCTCTTCACCCTCTCCTCGCTCAGAAGCTCGAAGAGCGGCGCCGTGCTTTCGGTAGACGGAAACCTAGTTCTGGGGACCAAGAAGTCGGCACAACCAAGCACACAGAAGCCGACGGAGTTCTCTCGGGAGATGGTGCGGTCAATCAGGGAGTCGACCCGGATCGCACTGAACGCTGTGACAGAGCTCGCTGAGGAAGAATAGTTCTGCGACTGCTTTCGGCCTCGCTAGTAGTATGATGTGTAGATGTTGGTTTCCCAATATCGCCGATGCTCCTGATCCCTGCTTCCGAGGCAGATACCATCGAGGGGACATCGACCTGAGCACTTGTAGCTAGT